>JACNJL010000060.1 GCA_014382585.1 Limisphaerales bacterium
GTGAGCCCGTGCAATTCCACGAGCGGTTTTTTCCAGTAACAAAAATCGGGGCACGCACTCCAGTCCCCATTGCGTACACTGGCGTTGTGTAGGGCCGGTTGCGAGGCTAGCTCGAGCAACAGCGCAAAGGTCATCTGTGCGACCGACTCGGTGCCGTAGCCGGGGATATTGGTCACCGGAATATTGCGGGCGGCCGCTGCGCTGGTGTCTACGACATTATAACCGGTGGCGAGCACGCCAATATAGCGCAACTCCGGCAGAGCCTCGATGGCGGCGGCGGGCACGAGCGATTTGTTTGTGAACACAATCTCTGCGCCGGCAGCCCGTTCGGCTACCTGCGTGGCCGGCGTGCGATCGTGTACGGTCAAGTCGCCCAGTGCGCTCAGGGCGTCCCAAGAGAGGTCGCCAGGGTTGAGGGTGTGTCCGTCGAGGATGATGATTTTGGGCACGGGCTATTCTTCAATTTTCACTAATCAATTTTCAAGGTTCAAATCCTTCTTGAAAATTCCTTGACCGTTGAGACATGAGAAATGATCATTTCCGGATGACAACCCAATCTGCACGCGCGATCAAATATGCCCAGCTCGAGTGGCGCAATGAACAGGGGGAATCCTATGAGCAATGGGAGGAGGGCTGCCGCGCTTTTCAAAAGGGTGGCGCCGGGCCATTCACCGGGCGTGCGGTGGATTTGTACGACAACGGCGCAGTGTCGCTGGAGGGCGAGTTTCGGGAAGGCTTGGCACACGGGGAGGAGATTTGGTTTTTTGAAAATGGCAATCGTAATTCGCTGGTGACCTACAATGACGGCCAGCGCAACGGGCCGCATCAGGTTTGGTATGAGACAGGTGAATTGCAGATTGATGTCCACTACACGCGCGGTCATCGCGACGGGGTGCACACGGTTTTTTATGAGAGCGGCCAGAAACGGTCCGAGGCGGATTTCCAAAACGATCAACTCAACGGTGCGTACACCACGTGGTTTGAGGATGGCAGCAAGCGTAGCGAACGCATCTTCGAAGCGGGCACTGAACTCAAGCGCCGCGAGTGGAACGCCAAAGGCGATCAGAAACCGCTCAAGACTTGGAATGCGGACGGTTCACCACGATAAATGTTTGGTCACACAACAATCACTTAGTTATTTTTGCTCATGAACATACCAATTATGAAAACCCTTCTGATTTCCACCTTGTTGATTTCCCTTAATGCTGGGGCTCAAAATAAACCGGCGCCACCCGCAAAGCCCGCACCGGTGAATCCTGCCATTGCGGCAGCCAAGGCGAAGTTCGAATCCGTCAAAGCCGCAGCCGCGCAGGGAGATGCCGCCACCTTGCACGAGCTGGGTGATCTTTATTATGCCGGCAAAGGAACAAGCCGAAATTACGCTGAGGCGTACAAGGCGTATTTGGCCGCGGCGGAAAAAGGCCATATCATTTCAGAATCCACCGTGGGGTGGATGTGCCGCAACGGGCAGGGCACCGCGCGCGATTATAAAAAGTCGATGGAGTGGTACACCAAAGCCGCCGAAAAAGGTCATGTGGAGTCCCAACTTGGTTTGGCCGAGCTGTATTACAATCAAGTAGGCCTCCCCGCGCGCGATTACCCTGCTGCCTATAAATGGTATCTCATCGCCGATGGTTTGGGCAGCAAAGTTGCCAAGGCATTCCTGCCACGCATGCAGCAAACGGTACTCAAAGAGCCCAAGGTAACCGCTGCGGAAAAAGCCAGTGCCGAAAAAGCTGCAGCCGATTGGCTGGTCGCTTATTCCAAAAAATAATCAGGACCCATTCAACCGTTTTCTTTGAAGCAGGGTTGCTCTCAATTGTGAATAACCTGTGAAGAGAGGAAAATAAGTTTTACTTCGCGTTTCAATCATTTGTGGTAGTTTCAATTTGTCGGCAGAATTTTCGGGGAAACTTGGAAAGGAAGCTGGCCGAGTCAGAGGTTCGGAAGGGCTATTTTTACGAGTGGGCCTTCAGCTGGGACAAATCTTTCGGGGTGAATTCCGGTGAGACTCAGGCTTGTCGCCTCCACCCGAGGCATCCTTGGCGAGACGGCTTCGGCTCCGGCTGATGTCGATTCAACAGGGCTTGACCGTCTGGGAAGTGAATTTCGGTTCACCGCTCGGGCGGTCTTTTTTCATTCCGGTCGGTCTTTTCTTCACAGTTCATTGAACAAAGATATTCAGGATGGACTGTTTTTTATCTTGAATATCCGTGATCAAATCTGGTTTCTGTGTTGGAGGCTAGTCTGCCGTGTGTTAATTTTGTTTAGCAGGAATCGATGACCCAACATGGTCGTTTTGGCGAACAACTCAAATGCTTCCGATGATTTCGAATCTGCCGCAGTCAAGGCAGTGGATGAATTGGTGGGGCGCGCGGAGCGGGCGGGGGCAAGCGATGTGCATTTGCAAATGTGTGGCTCGGGCGAATCGGGCGCGCAAGTGTCCTTCCGGCTCGATGGCTTGATGGCGCCGGTGGATGAGTTTTCAGCCGCCGTGGCGGGGCGCGTGTTTGGCCGCATCAAATATCTGGCGCGATTGAAAACCTATCAAGATTCCCTCCCGCAGGATGGTCGCATTGCGCGCGAAGAAATCAATGCCGCCCATGATGTTCGCGTGGCGACGTATCCCACCGTCACGGGCGAGAAAATTGTGCTGCGCTTTTTCCCGGAAGCCGCGCAGTCGCTTGATGAATTGGGTTATCAATCCGAGCTCCGCGCGGTGTTGGAAACTTTTTTGAAATCGCAATCCGGTTTGCTGCTCCTCACCGGCCCGGCAGGCAGCGGCAAGACCACCACCATTTATTCCTGCCTGCGTCACTTGGCCCAAAGTGGCGGCCGCCACATCATCACCGTGGAGGATCCCGTGGAGCAGGTGCTGCCGGGCATTATGCAAACCGAAGTGAACGAGGCGCGCGGCTTGACCTTCGCCACCGCTGCACGGCACTTGATGCGGCAGGATCCGCAAGTGCTGGCGATTGGCGAAATTCGCGATGAAGAAACCGCCCGCATCGCCGTGCGCGCGGCGCTCACCGGTCATCTTGTGATTTCCACGCTGCACGCAGGCTCGTGCTCCGGTGTGCTCGAGCGGTTGCTGGCGATGTGCCCGGATCGCTACGCCGTCGCAGCCGCATTGGCGTTGGTGTTTAATCAGCGGCTTGTCCGCCGTTTGTGCGCCGCGTGCGCGGGCGAAGGTTGCGGGGATTGTTTGGAGACGGGTTATAAAAACCGCTTGCCCGTTTCCGAGTGGGCGCGGATGGATGACGCATTGCGGGCGCAGGTGCGCGAGCACGGGGCATCCGTTTTTCAACCGGCCGAGCCATTAGCCGAAGCAGGAAAAGTTTTACTCAAAGAAAACCTCACCAACGCCGCAGAACTCGAGCGTGTTTTGGGTTCATAAAACCCTTTGTAAAATGCCAATCCAATCTGACGAACTCGCCTTTGCCAACGAACAACTGGCTGGGATGCTGAAGAGCGGTCTGCCGCTGGAGGGCAGCTTGCGCGAGCTGGCCGGTTCGATGGAGCGTGGCCCCTTGCGCGCGGAGTTGGTGGCGCTGGAAAAAGACCTCGCCGCCGGCACACCGCTGGCCGACGCGCTGGAACGCCGCGACCTGCCGCGCCTTTACAAAAAAATGCTGCACGTCGGCGCCGAGGCCAACAACCTCCCCTCCGTGCTGCAGTGGCTGGCCGATCACTACGCGCGCGCTCACACCACTTGGCTGCGGCTGAAGGGACTGATGGTGTATCCGATGCTGGTATTGCTCACCGCCACGGCGTTGTCGTTCGGCGTGGCTTGGAGTATGGCGGAAGTGTTGACGGTCGTGCCGCTGGGGGATTTTTATGGGAGAGGCGAAGAACCAGTGATGTACCGCTTTTATCAATGGGCACCGCCGGTGGCTTTGATGTCCTTGACTCTCATCGCAGTAGGATTGCTGGCATCGCCTGGGATGCGGCGGAATATGGTTTGGCGACTGCCGGCTTTTCGCGAAGCGAGCCTGGCGCGCGTGGCGGGTGCGATGGCGATGTTGCTGCGCAGCGGCTGTACGCTGGGCGAATCGCTGGCGTTGGTACGCGAATTGGAAGCAGACAACGCAGCGGGCGCGGAATTGGCCGAATGGAGCGAACGCCTCGAGCGCGGCGAAGGCAAGCCTGAGGAATTTGCTCAGCCCGGTAAGGTGTTTCCGCCACTCTTCACGTGGGTGCTGCGCAGCGGCGGTGAGGACTTGGCCGCCGGCTTCGAGCGTGCGGCGGATTTGTATCACGCCCGCCAGACGCATCGTACGGATGCCTTTTTGTTTGCCGCGCTCCCAATGGCTGTTCTCGCGTTGGGACTTTTAATTATGGTGCAGGTAATTCCAGTGATGATGGCCGTCACGGGAATGATGGATCGGCTTAGCGCTTAAAATTTTCGATTATGACGGATAACGATTTTATTCAGATCATCGTGATCGTCGGATTGGTGCTCTTGATGTTCCCAATGCTGCGGTTGGGTGGATTTGTGCTGGGATTGCCGTTGCGGCGGCGGGAAAATTCGAGGTTGTTTCTCAACCTGCTCGAGATGGGCCTGCGCGAAGGGCGGCGTGCGGAGGAAATCTTTCTGTCCTGCGCGCGCGCGGGCGATCGCTCGGTGGAATTCCTGACCACCCCGCGCACGCCGTTTGTGCTGGGGATGGTGCATATTTTGATGGGCGCGGTGAGCTTGATCATCACATTGATCTGTATGGTCACGTACCCGTCCAATCAACCTGTTGATGATTACGGGTTTATGCCTTTGTTCGGCTTGGTGATCATTTGGGATGGATTCATTATTTGGGCAGGCGTGCAATTGATTCGCTTTCGGGCGTGGGGGCGTAGGCTGGCCATCTGGTTGGCGTTGGTAAATATTTTACTGGCCAGTGCCAGCTCCGCCTCGCTGTTTTTTGGCGGGCAGTTTGCTGGAGGGTGTTTGGCCTTTGCCGGTTTTATAATTCCGGCCATGTTTATTTTTTTGCTTACCAAACCTGAAGTGGTGGCGGTGTGCGGGCGCAAGGGAAAACAGGAGCCGTTGCTGGTGACGCGCCTGCGCGAAATGGAATTAGTGGTGGCCTTGCGCCAAGCGCCCGGGCTGATTGAGCCGCGGATCGTTTCGCTGCTGGCGGTGGGGCGCGAGCTGGGCGACCTGCAAAAAGTGCTGCCCGCTTGCCGCGCGGTGTTGGGTGAAGCCACAGGAAAAGCCCGCACAGCGCAGAATCATTTCGTGCTGTTGTTGCTGGTCGTGATGCCGATGAGTTTGATCATATTGCCGATCTTGGGCGTTTTTATTTTCCCAAAATTCCAAGCCATCATTTCCGAGATGAGCGCGCCCGAAACGTCGGCGGTGCTCTTTGATTGGTTGATGGTCAACCTTGGGTGGGTGGTCGGCATTCACGCGCTGGTGTTGTTGGCTATTTGGGTTTTCGCGCTGGCGTTTTTGGCCGGACCGCGGTTGGAACAGTATGTTGCCCGCGTCGTGCCGGGGCTGAGCGCGCGGATGGCGCTCGCCTTACCGTGGCGCCGCAAGCGGGTGCAGCGCGATTTTTCTGTGTCGCTGGCGCTGTTGCTCGATGCCGGCTTGCCGGAAGCGCGCGCGTTGGAGTTGGCTGCCGAAAGCACGGGCAATCGGATTTATCAAAACCGCGCGGTGCAAGTGAGCGCGGATTTGGCAAACGGAATGCCCTTGCCCGAAGCCGTGGGTCGCATTGATGGCTCGGGTGAATTTCAATGGCGCCTCACCACTGCGGCGCGCGCGGGACAGGGGTTTCTGCCGGCCCTGCGCGCGTGGCACGAGATGCTCGATGCCCGCGCGTCACAGCAGGAACAATCCGCCGCGCAAATGGCGACCACCGGCTTGGTGTTTTATAATGGCGCCGTCGTGGGCCTCGTGATGTTGAGTGTGTTCCAATTTCTCATCAGCGCAATGGAGGCCGTCTCATTGTGGTAACGCCCCATCCATCAACAATTAAGAAACGCCAGCGCGGCTCGTTGACGGCGGAGGTGATGGCGGCCTTGGCTATCCTCACGGCGGTGATGATCCCGCTGGTGGCCTCGTCTTTGCACGATCAACAACACACCCGCGAACTGTACCTGCGCGCGGTGGCGATGGAAATTGTGGACGGCGAAATGGAAGTGCTCGCTGCCGGTGCGGGTAAGAACTTCGCGCCGGGGCAACACCCGTATTCCGTCAGCGCCCAAGCCGCCGCCAATTTGCCGGCCGGAAAATTTATTTTAACCCGCACTCAAGAAACCATTCGCCTCGAGTGGCAGCCGGACGATCCGGCCACACATCGGCACATCAGCGTGGCCCGGGAGGTGCGCCTGCAATGAACACGTCGAACATCATACCCCCAGCACATCGGCGCGGCGTTCTCATTGTGGAATTGTCGATGTACTTGGCGCTGTTGCTGATGTTCAGCACATTGGCCTTTCAAATTTTTCACCGCGCCAGACAACAGTCCGCGGATATTCAGCGGCAATCGCGCGAAATCTCGCTTGCCCTGCGCGCGGGCGAACGCTGGCGGGCGGATGTGCGCCAAGCCACCGTTGCGCCCGAGTGGATCCCCAGTGCGTGGCGCAAGGCAATCGTTTTGCGCCTGACCACGCCGACGGGCCACATCGATTATTTTTTTGAAGGCAGTCGTGTCTGGCGCAAGGTCGGCGAGGCGCCCAAGGAAAAGATTTTGTTCAATGTGAAATCCTCCAAAATGATCGATGACTCCCGTGACAGCGTGCCCGCAGTGCGCTGGGAATTGGAAATCAAAACTCAAGGCGGCCGCCGGGCACAAACGCAACCACTATTCACTTTTTTAGCCGTGCCAAACTCGCAATCGTTGCAATGAAACTCCGCAGCACAAACCGCCGTTCCCGAGCTCGCCAACGCGGCGGCGCGATGATCATCGTGATGTTGATGCTTGCCTTGCTCGCCCTATTCGCCTCGGCCAACAAACAAACAAACTATGGCCTGAACGACGAACTCAACCGCCTTGAGGCCGAGCAGATCGAACGGCTCAAGGCTAGCGGGGAATGACCCAGACCCCAGACCCAATGAGGATTCTTTGGGCCTTCATCCGCCTTTGACTTTCACCTTTTGCCTGATTACTTTCCTCCCGTGAATTCCCACGACGCCATTCTTAAGGCGAAGCTGAGGTTGATTGATGAGACGCACCGGTTTGTGCCGAAGCGGTCGGCGTTGTTGATCATCGATATGCAGCACGGGTTTGTGGATGAAGGGGCTTCGCTGGAGGTGGCAGCGGCACGTGATCTCATTCCCAACATGAAAAGCCTCATCGCTGCCTTTCGCGCGGCGAAGGCGCCGGTGGTGTTCACCGAATTTGTGTATGCAGACAACGTGCCGTGTCTTCGAGGTGATCCTTTCGGCATTGAACATCTGAAGGCCGAAGGCGCACCGGGATTTGGCAGCAAGTCCAGCAACTGTCTGGTCGGGCATAATGCCGGCACCGGCGTGGAATCGGCCGACACCATTCCGGCGCTACAACCGCGACCGGAGGAGTTGATCATCCGGGGGCATACTTACGATAAATTCTACGGCACCCCGTTGGACCTCGCCTTGCGCAGTCAGGATATTTCGCATCTCTTTCTCACCGGCATCACTACTGATGTGTGCGTGAACGCCACGCTCATCGCTGCCACCCAGCGCAACTACCGCGTCACCGCCATCACCGACGCCTGCGCCTCTCCTTGGCCGGAGCTGCATGAGGCGTGCTTTAAAATTTGGCAACCCAAGTTCGCCCGCCTGAAACCCACGGCGACTGTGCTCGACGAAATTTCTGTTCAATAACACATCCATCATGAAACGCATTCTGATCCCCCTGTGCGCGCTGGCTTGGGCGACATTGGCTGTCGCCGAGGTGCCGCGTGTTTTTCCTCAAGGACAACAGCCCGATGATATCCGCCTGAAACCGCTCAAGGATTTGAACGGCCATTTCCCCTTTGCCGTGCCCAAGACGCTGGAGGCGTGGAAGGCGCGCAAGGCGGCGCTGCAATTGCGGGTGGCGGTGGCCAATGGTCTGTACCCCATGCCGCCCAAGACGCCGCTGAACGCGGTGGTCCACGGCAAGGTGCATCGCAAGGGGTTTAGTGCGGAGAAAGTGTATTTCGAAAGTTTGCCGGGATTTTATGTCACCGGCATTTTGTTTCGGCCGACGGATAAGATCGAAGGCAAACGACCCGCAGTGTTATGTCCGCACGGCCATGGCGGGCGCCTGCAGATGCACAGTGAATCGGCGATTCTTAATGAGATTAAGATTGGCGCGGAGAAGCACAAGGAATCCGGTCGCATGCCCAAGGTGGCTCGCGCCGCCACGCTCGCGCGCCTCGGGAATGTGGTGCTGCTCTTCGACATGATCGGCTATGCGGACAGCACGCAGTTGTC
Source organism: Limisphaerales bacterium (assembly GCA_014382585.1). Lineage (NCBI taxonomy): Bacteria > Pseudomonadati > Verrucomicrobiota > Verrucomicrobiia > Limisphaerales > Limisphaerales bacterium. The sequence goes on from JACNJL010000060.1 coordinate 8,405, forward strand.
CTACGAGCTGGCGCACCGTTTCCGCACGCAACGACCGGCGATGGAGGGCAAAACGAATTGGGGCCTCTACAGCGCTCAGGCCGAGCTACGGTTGCAATCGATCATGGGTCTGCAAACGTGGAACGGCATTCGTGCGCTGGATTTTTTGGCCAGCCTGCCGGAGGTGGATTCCAAACGCATCGCCGTGACTGGCGGCAGTGGCGGCGGCACGCAGACCATTTTGTTGGGGGCGTTGGATGACCGCCCGATCGCGGCGTTTCCCAACGGCATGGTAAGCACCTCCATGCAGGGCGGGTGCACCTGCGAGAGCTGTTGCTTACTTCGTGTGGGGACGGGCAATGTGGAGCTGGCCGCGCTCTTTGCGCCGCGGCCGCAGGGGATGACTGCTGCCAACGACTGGACCAAGGCAATGATGAGCGATGGTTATCCCGAGTTGCAAAAGTTGTACGCGCTCTACGGCAAACAGGAGAATGTGTTTTGTGTCGATCTCACGCACTTTCGGCATAACTACAATTACGTGTCACGAAGCCATATGTATCATTGGTTCAATCGCCATCTGAATTGGGGCCTGAAAGAACCGATCGTGGAGGCGGATTTCAAGCTGTTAAGTCCGGAAGAGCACGCGGTGTGGAACGATAAACATCCCCAACCGCCCGGCGGCGAGGCCTTCGAGCGCAAGCTGACCAAGTGGGTGGCCGCACGAGATGCCGGGCTTGTGGCGAAAATGTCCGCGGGCGAACTGCGCGAGGCTTGGGGCACATTGATTAGCCGCGAAGCCCCGGCCTACAAGGCGGTGGCTCGGGAGAAGGTGAAGAAAGTGAAACGCGACGGTCATCTGGAGTTTGCCGATATCCTCCGGCTGAAAGCGCATGGCGAATCGTTGCCGGTCGTGTCGTTGTATCCCGCCAAGGAATGGAACTGCAAGGCAGTGCTTATTTTGACCGGCAGAGGCAAGGCGGGCTTGTACGGGGCGGACGGCAAACCGACAGCGGCCGTGCGGAAACATTTGGCGGCCGGCACTTCAGTGGTGGGCGTGGATCTCTTTCAGCAAGGCGAGTTTCTCAAGGACGGCAAGCCGTTGGCGCAATCGCGTGTGGTGAAGAATCCACGGGAATTTGCCGGTTATAGTTTTGCCTATAATCACACGCTCTTTGCCCGGCGGGTGCATGATGTGTTGACCGTGCTGGCGTGGGTTCGTGGGTTCGAAAGTGAAACGCCCGAACACCTCCGCGTAGAGGCCGATGCCGCGATCACGCCGGTGGCACTGGCGGCCCTGGCCGTGGCCGGGTGGGGCGTGAACGAAGCGGCGTTGACGCCCAATGGCTTTGAGTTTGCGGATTTGAAATCTTATCGCGACCCGAATTTTCTTCCCGGCGCGGTGAAGTATGGCGGTATGAAAATCCTGCGCCGTTTGGCGTCGGATCACGGGATACAATTTATCAAGGCCGGGAAATGAAGCTCTGTCGATTCGAACACGCAGGGCGGACGCAGGTGGGCTTTTATGCCGAACAACAGGTCGTTCCGTTGATCGCAGTGGCGCAGGCGGCCGGCGTGGTGTTGACGGAGGGCGAGGATCTGTTGCCATTTTTACCCGGAGGCGCGGAACGCGAGGCGGCCCTGCGCGTGGACGCGTGGCGTGTGGATCATGCCACGGCGATCGAAGGGTTGGCCTTGAAGAATGTTCCGATTCTCACGCCCGTTCCTCGGCCCAACAAGCTCCTGCTGTTGGCGGGCAATTACGCCAAACACATCGAGGAAGGCGGTGAGATCGCGGTGGAGCGCGCGCGTACGTATCCGTATGTGTTCATGAAACCGGCCTCCACGACGCTCAATCGGCACGGTGGCGAGATTCCCATTCCGGCCGTGTCACCGAATCACATCGATTGGGAATGCGAATTGGGCGTTATCATTGGGCGCCGGGCCAAAGGCGTGACTGAGGCTGAAGCGCTCGATTACGTGGCGGGGTACACGGTGGTGAACGACATCTCCGATCGAGGTTTCCGGCCCAATCCGGATCGTTCAGAACGCGATCGGGACAAGTTTTTCGATTGGCAACATGGCAAATGGCATGACGGCAGTTGTCCGGTTGGGCCGTGTGTGGCTTGTCCTGAATCGATTCCGGATCCGCAGACCTTGCCATTGCGTCTTTCGGTAAACGGCGAAGTGCATCAGGACGCCAGCACCGCGATGCAGATTTTTCCCGTGGCGGCAGTAATTGAATTCATCTCCTCCTTCGTCACGTTGGAACCCGGCGACATCATCTCCACCGGCACCGCCGCCGGCGTCGGCCACGCCAAAGGGGTGCACCTAAAAGCCGGCGATCAGGTTGAGGCGAGTATCGAAGGAATCGGGACGCTGAAGAACACGATGGTGTCCGGCGATTAAAACAAAATCACCTGCCGAGCGACTTCACCTTTGTGCAGCCGATCAAAGCCCGTGTTGATGTCTTCCAATGCGATGGTGTCGGTGAGGAGCTGATCCACCGGCAGTTGGCCGGCGTGGAACATCTCAATGAAGCGCGGGATATCGCGGGTGGGCACGCAGCTTCCCTGATAGGAGCCCTTCACCGTTTTCTCCATGGCACTGAGCGTCACAGCCGGAATGCTGAATTGATGATCGGGATGCGGTAGACCGATAGCAACGGTGGTGCCGCCGCGCATTGTAGATTCGTAGGCCTGCGCCAGCACAGTGGCGTTGCCCACACTTTCAATGGCGATTTCCACACCGCCATGGGTGAGATCCTGAATGACTTCCACCGGATTGTTTTCCGCTGCGTTGATGGTGTGGGTGGCGCCGAGGTTGCGGGCCATCTGGAGTTTGGAATCGAGCAAATCGACTGCAATGATTTGGCCGGCGTTGCAGGCCTTGGCTCCAATCAATGCCGCGAGCCCCACGCCGCCCAATCCGAATACCGCGACACTCTGGCCGGGCCGGATATTGGCCGTGTTCATCGCCGCCCCCGTGCCGGTCATGACCGCGCAGCCAAACAACGTGGCGTGCTCAAAGGGCAGGGTGGAATCGATCTTCACCAGCGAGCCGGGCAGGGCGATGGTGTATTGCGAGTAGCCGCTCACGCCGCAGTGATGGAAATAGGATTGGCCATTGCTACTGAAGCGTTGGGCGCCGTTCATCAGCACGCCGGCATTGTTGGCCTTAGCACCGGGTTCGCATAGGGAGGGTTTGCCCACCGTGCAATACCGGCAATGACCGCAGCTGGGGATGAAGGTGAAAATCACATGATCATCGGCCTGCAGCCCGCGCACGCCGGGCCCCACTTCGCGAACGATGCCGCTGGCTTCGTGGCCGAGCACCATGGGCATTTGGCGTGCCCGCGAGCCATTGATCACAGAGAGATCCGAATGACACAAACCGGCGCCTTTCACCTCGACCAGAACCTCGCCTTCGCCGGGGCCATCAAGATCGATTTCCTCAATGACCATCGGCTGGGAGTCCGCATAAGGCAGCGGACGCCCCATCTCGTGCAACACAGCAGCGGCGGTTTTCATGCGGCGCAGCATTGGCGAATCGCTGCCGGATTGCAATCATGCAACCGATGTCGCAGGATGATGACGGTGCACCGAATGAGGCCAAGACAGGCATTTACCCTGATCGAATTGCTGGTGGTGATTGCGATCATCGGCATTTTGGCCGGCTTGCTTCTGCCTTCTCTGGCCCGTGGCAAGGCTAAGGCGAACCGGATTAAGTGTGTAAACAATTTGCGCCAACAACACGCGGGGTTTCTGGCTTTTTCCCATGCGCATGATGATCGTCTGCCATGGTTGCTGACGCCCCGGCAGGGTGAGGTTTTATGGCAGGAGTTGTACGGCAAGGAACACACCGGCGCGCATCATCTTTGGGACATCCGTTTTCTCTATTTACCGGCGCCGATTCGAAAGGAACTGGGGACGGCCCGGATACTGGCCTCACCCTGCGATCCAGTGGTGGTGCCTTATAATGAACTGGAGCGTGCCGAGGGGCGCTGGGACGGGTTTGGGCATGCCTTTGATGGGGTGCACATTCATATGGATCGCCGTGCGTTAAGTTATGGATTGCACCTTGGCGCAGATATGCTGCGGCCGTCTGGGGTGCTGGCGTTCACCCGAAACGTGGAAGGGGAGGATCCCTATGAATTTAACTATCCAGTCAAGCGCACCAAGCCGGAATTCTGGCCTTACCTCGGGGGCGCGTTGCGTGTCAGCAATGCGGGATCTAGTCGCCAAGGGTTTGTCGGGAACTCAGAGAGCGACACAATGCGGTTGAAGAAATACGCGATCAGCGGCTTGGGCAAGAGTCAGGGGCAATTGGTTCGTGTGGACGGGAGTGCCCGCATTTCCAATGACGCAGATCTTGCGGATGCGGTGCGGGCGAATGCCAGCACATCAGGCGGGAATTATCTTGGGGTGAATGAAAATTTCACGCGCCCGACTCAAGAGGAAATCCCTCCGGAAATTCTCCGGATCCAATAATCATTTCACCCACTCCGTGCGCTTGAGCCAGGCTTCCACTAGTTTGGGCCATTTGGAAACGGGATCGGCGGAGGGGCGCAGACCGTAGCCGTGGCCGCCATGCGGGAACACATGCAGCGCCGAATGCACGCCGGCACGGCGCATGGCCAGCCACATTTGCACGCTGCTGTCGGCGGTCACCCGGTCATCGCCGGCATGGATGAATATGGCGGGCGGCGTGTCTTTATCCACCGGCACCTCGGGGACGAGTTGGGTTTTTGTTTCGTTATCGACGAGATAGGCCGGGTACACGAGCACGCCGAAGTCCGGGCGGCAACTGACTTGGTCCGCGGCATCCTGAGCGGGGTAAGTGCGTTTGCGATAATTGGTCATAGCCGTCGCTGTTAAATGGCCGCCGGCGGAAAATCCCAGTATGCCGATGCGCTTGGGATTGATCCCCCACGCCTTGGCGTGTTGGCGGGTCAGGCCGAGCGCGCGTTGGGCGTCCTGCAACGGCGCGGCGTGTTTCTCGCGGTCTTTGCGGCGAGGCACGCGGTACTTCAACACAATCGCCGTCACGCCAATGCCGTTCAACCATTCGGCGACTTCCGTGCCTTCGAGGTCCCAAGCCAAGATGTTGTAGCCGCCGCCCGGGCAAATCACCACGGCCGTGCCATTGGGGTTCTTGGGTTTGAATACCGACAGCGTGGGGGCGCTGACATTGCCGATTCGGATGACCTGTTTTTGGCCAGGACGCGCCGGTTGTTCGGCTTCCGGCGGGAGTTCATACGTTTCCCCAGGAGCTTTGCCGGGCCAGAGATTCATGGATTTCCACGCCTCAATTGCGTGAGCCGGTGTGAGGAGCTGGAACAGGATGACTGTAAACAGTAGCAAGCGCATGCCGCGAGTGTGCGCGAAACCGGTTTGGGAGCAAGGCGAAATGAATTGGGGATTGAGGCGGCCGGGCACCATCGGCATCGAGCGCGGGCGCTCGCGGGCGTTTTACCTCCACCAGCACCTCGCACTCGCCGGGGCCTCTAAATTCCAATTCCTCGATGACCATCATTTGCGAGTCGGCGTACGGCAGGGGAAGTTCTGTTTTGGGTAGTGTCGCCGCTTTGGTTTTTATGCGCAGGAGCAATAGGGAAAGAGTGACGGATTGCAATTGCGCATCGTTTGGGGCACGGTGCGCAAATGCAGTTAACAGCAATTAAGCGAGCGTTCACGCTGGTGGAGTTGTTGGTGGTGATTGCCATCATCAGTGTGCTGGCTGGTTTGCTGCTGCCCACGCTGGCCAAAGGCAAGGCGAAGGCGAACCGGATTAAGTGCGTAAACAATCTTCGCCAAGTGAACGCGGCGCTGCGCGGGTTTTCCATGACACACGATTCGCGTTATCCGTGGTTGCTCACGCGGCAGCAAGGCGATGCGATGTTCAAGCAAATGTACGGGCAGGCGCATTCGGGTTGGGTTCATTTGTGGGACATTCGGTTTATGTTTTTGAGCGAACCGGCCCGGCGCGAGCTGGTGACCGCGCGTGTGTTGGCTTCGCCGTGCGATCCTTCGGTGACGGTTTATAATGAAGAGGAAGCCACCAATGGCAAATGGGAAGGCTTCGGCGCGGGTTTCGATGGTATTCATATTCACATGGATCGCCGCTCGATGAGCTATGGCGTGCACCTCGGCGCGGATGAGCAACGCCCCGCGAGCATTCTCGCCTTTACACGCAACCTCATTGGCACGCAGGCGTTTGAATTTGATTATCCCGCGGGGAAAGCGCTGCCGGACATCGCGGAGTTTCTCGGCGGTTCGTTGCAATCGGCCATACACAATTCTGCGCTGCAACAATTCATCGGCAACGACCACGCCGATTCTGTGATGCTTCAACGCCACGCGATGGCTGGATTAAGCGCGAGCCAAGGCCAAATCACCCTTGCCGATGGCAGCGTGCAGCAGACGACAGACGCGGGTCTCGCCAAAGCCATCAAGGGCCACGCGAGCAGCCACGGGGGTTCATACCTGGGGGTAAACGAAAATTTCACGCGCCCCACCCAGCGACCCGATCCCGACGGGGTGATGGAAATCCGCTAACCGTTGGCTTCTATTTCATAAGAAAAGGTTGAGCCTCTTCCCCATTCACACCACACTTTGCCCGTATGATACGCATGGGGCTCATCGGGTTGTCGCACGATCACGTGTGGGATTTACTGCCGGAGATGGCGGCCAACGAACACGTGGAATTGGTCGCCGCCGCCAGCACCAAGCCGCCGTTGCTCGAGCGCATCGGTAAGGAATTCGGCGTGGCCACTTACACCGATTCTGCCGAAATGGCCGCCAGCCAACAGCTCGATGCCGTTTGCCTCTTTGGCGATAACCGCGCCGGCTCGGAGGAAGGCGTGAAAGCCCTCGAACGGGGTTGGCATGTGCTCATCGAAAAACCCCTCGCCGCCGATCTCGCCGGGGCCGATCAACTTCTCCAAACCGCCGACACGACCGGCAAGCGGTTGATGGTCAACTGGCCCATCGCGTGGTGGTCCGGCGTGCAACACGCGCTCGCCCTCGCGCATTCCGGCGAAATCGGCGAGGTGTGGCAAGTGCGTTACCGCGCCGCACATCAGGGACCCAAAGAAATGGGCGCGAGTGAATATTTTTGCGATTGGCTCTATGACCCCAACCGCAACGGTGGCGGCGCGTTGATGGATTATTGCTGCTATGGCGCGGTGCTTTCGCGCGTGCTGCTCGGCCGCCCCCACAGTGTTACGGCCGTCACCGGCAATCTGGTGAAGACCGATCTCGACGCGGAAGACAACGCCGTGTTGCTGATGCAATACCCCAAAGCCATCAGCATCGCCGAAGCCAGCTGGACGCAAATCGACAATGTCACCCACTACCACACCCAAATCTACGGAACTGAAGGTACCCTGCTCGCCGCGCCTGATGAAGGCCCGTTGCTGCTCGCCACGCCAAAATATCCTGAAGGCAAACCAGTGGATGTGCCAAAGGCGCCTGCGCATTTACAAAACCCCATCGCCCATTTCTTGCATTGCCTCGATAACGACACCGCTTTCCAACCTCTCTGCCGCCCCGGCCACTGTCGCGACGCCCAGGAAATTCTCGAGGCGGGAATGCAATCCGCCACCGCTGGAACCAAGGTGGATCTTCCTCAACTCACGGGGATGGACTAATGCAGGCAGCGTACATTGAGCAAACCGGCGGTCCGGAGGTGATTCAATTCGGCGATTTGCCTGACCCCTTGCCCAAGTCCGGCGAAGTGCTGGTGCGCGTCGGCGCGGCTTCGGTGAATCCCATCGACACATATACGCGCGGCGGGATGATTGCGACCGAGTTGCCAATGCCGTTTGTGGTGGGCAGTGATTTGGCGGGCACGGTGGAGGCGGTTGGCGAGGGCGTTACGCAATGGGAAATTGGCAACCGCGTGTGGGGCGCAAACCAAGGCGGGAATGGACGGCAAGGCACCTCAGCGGAGTACGCGTGTGTGAATGCAGACTGGCTGCACGCAACGCCCGACGGTGTGAGCGATGAGCATGCAGCAGCGGTGGCACTGGTGGGCATCACCGCACACATCGGCTTGGTACTGCGCGCAAAAGTGGCAATGGGTGAGACTGTGTTTGTGAACGGGGGTGCGGGCGGAGTGGGTTCGATGGTGGTGCAGATTTCAAAAGCACTTGGCGCGCGCGTGATCGCCACCGCCGGTAGTGATGAACGTGTAGCCACGGCAAAGGCGCTGGGTGCGGATGAGGGCATCAATTATAAAACTGAAGACGTGGCCGAGCGCGTCAAGGAATTGGCACCGGACGGCGTGAACGTGCTGTGGGAAACAAGGCGCGATACGGATTTTGAAAGGACTATCGGCCTGCTCGCCCAGCGCGGGCGAATGGTGGTGATGGCCGGCCGCGATGCGCGCCCCGTGCTGCCGGTGGGACCGTTGTACGTGAAGGATTGCTCCGTGCACGGATTTGCGATGTTCAATTACACGGCGGAAGAGCAGCGCCCGTGCGGCGAACATCTCAACCGCTGGCTGTCCGAGGGCAAACTCAAGGCAAACATCGACCGCGTGTTGCCACTTTCCGAAGCCGCTGCGGCGCACCAGTTGCAGGAGGAAAACACCTTAAACCTCGCGGGCACTTTGGCGGGGAAGATTGTGCTGAAGCCTTAATGGTCGGCTTGCTGATTTCCCTCGCCCTCGGGTGCGGTGGTTTCTTCTTCGTCTTCGGCGGCGATGGTTTCAGGCTCGTCATCAGGTTCATTTGCGTGATCGCTGTATTGGGGGTCGGGGAGTTTGCCGGCGATAAACCAGCCAAGGGCGAAGACGAAAAATCCAATCGCAGCCGTGGTGTACGCTACGCGCATAGCGAATCCTTCCGGGCCGTGGAGGGACTCAGGGAAGATGCCCTGCCAGCGTTGATCGGTAACGGTAAAAACCAGAAAGGCAAAACTGGTGCCGATGAGGCGGCCGCCGATGTTGGCAGCGAAGCTTTCGCCCGTGCCGCGTAAGTGGACCGGGAAAAAGCGCGGCAGCATGTTACCCCAAAAAGTAAACTGCCCGATGACGAGCAGTCCGGCAATGAAGACGCCGATGTACGCGGTGGAAAGGCTGTTGGCGATGAGAAAGCCAAAGATGAGGGGCATTAAAAATATTCCAGGCAATTGGACAGCCCGCAGGACGGACCGGCACGGGGCGTCTTTTAGATAATTAGTGAGTTGGGTGGTCAGCCACCAAACGGGGATGCCGATAATGCCGCCAAATAAAATTCCTTTGCCGAGGCACATCAAGTGGGCGGTGAGCACACTTGTGTCAGGGTCGGCGAATTTCAGGCCAAAGCCCATCAGCGATTCGTAGATTAAAAACACCGTCAAAATCGACCACCCCACGAAGGGTAAAATATTGGCCGTGCCACGCGCTACGACGACCACCATCACCATCGCCATTAACGCCCGTCCGAAAAGCCCTCCGACTTCCTGCACTTTGGTGACGTGCGAGACGTGCACTCCCTCTGCGGCTTTGAACGCTGTTTTGCCGGCGATAGTAGTTTTCTTTTTGTCCAAATTTTTGGCTTGGGCAGCCGCCACGGCTTTGTCTTTGGCCGCGTTGGAATCAGCGGCCACTTCAGGTGCTTTGGGCAGGATGAGGCGCATATGTTGCAACGCGCCAAACGCCCCGCCATAGGCCAGGGCGAATAGCAGTGTGATGATGATGGTCACCCGTTTGAATTGCGGCGCGAACAGTTCGCCCAGGCTCGGGCGTTTGAGTTTGCCGGCATCTTTTTTCATTTGCCATTGGGGTGATTCCGGCAGGAAGGGGCGAATGATGATCAGCGGGATGGCGGGGATCAATCCGCTCATCAACGTGTATCGCCATACGGCGGTGTCGCTATCGCCGGAAATATTACCAAGCACGCCAGCAAACCAATCCGGCATCACCGGCAACCCGCCGCCGGTGCTGGCGATTTGCGAAAGGTAGCCATAAACAATCGCCACTGTGAGGCCGCCTACCGAGGAGAAGGCTTGGGTGTAGCCCAACACTTTTTCGCGTTGCACGCGGTCCGGAAACAACTCGGACAACCAAGCCACCGCCGCGACAAATTCCACGCACACGCCGATGAAAACGAGGCACCGAAAAAAGAGCAGTTGATACATCGTGGTGGAAAACCCCGCGCAAAATGCCGCCACCGCATAAAGCAAAATACTGTATGTCAGCACCCGCCGACGGCCAAACAGATCGGTCAAGTAACCGCCCAATAATCCAAAGATGCCGCCGCAAATGGCCGGCACAAAAAAGATGATTCGAAACCAATGCGTAAACTCCGGTGTGCCCGGCTTCACGCCCGCCAAATCCCCCAGCGCATCTTTGCCGATGAGCGGCAGCATTAGCAGTTCGTAAATATCGAAGAGGAACCCCAATGTGGCGATAAAACAAATCAGCCACTGGGTTGGGGTGAGTTTTAGTTTGGGTTCGGAACCAGAACCAGAGTCGGCGCTCATAGCCGCGACTTATGGCAATTCCAGTTGCTAAAAACAAGCTCAATTGTACGTGAGCGTACAGTCGTGTGCGAAAGGGTTGCGTTGCGTCCACGGGTTTGCTTTGCTCCCGCGCATGCAGCGTTACGCTACCATCACTGTCATTGGCCGGGACAAGACCGGTGTGATTGCGCGGGTCACGAATTTTCTTTTTGAACAAAAAGCAAATATCGAGGCGCTGGAAGAGGCGGTCACACGCGGCCAATTCAGCATGGCCATCCAGGCCTCGTGGCGTGATGGGCAGTTGAAACCCGCCATACTCAAGCGCGGCCTCAACACCTTGGGCAAAGAATTGGGAATGGAAATGCGCCTGCGCCTCACCGAACCGGGAGGCAAACAGCGGATGGCGCTGATGGTCACGCGCGAGTCGGGCTGTCCGGAAGCGTTGCTGGCGGCATTCCAAAAGAAGCAATTCAATCAAGCAGAGCCAGTGGTGATGCTCGGCAATCGTCCTGATCTCAAGGCGTTGGCGCAACAGCACAAGCTCCCCTTCGTACACATCCCGTGGGCTGATCGTGCGCGTGCCGAGAAAAAAGCGCTGCGTATTTTGGAAACGCACGAAGTGGATTTTGTGGTGCTCGCTCGGTTTATGAAAATTCTCTCGCCGGACTTTGTGTGGCGTTACAAAAATAAAATCATCAATATCCACCCCTCGCTGCTGCCGAGTTTTCCCGGACCACAAGCCTATCGGCAAGCGTACGAGCATGGCGTGAAAATCGCGGGCGTCACTGCACATTTCGTGAGCATGCAGCTTGATGAAGGCCCCGTCATTGCGCAGGAAAGTTTCCCTATTAAATCCGGAATGACCCTCAAGCAAATCGTTGCCGCCGGTCAACAATGCGAAGCCAAGACGTTGGTGAAAGCCGTGAAAATTTATCTCACCAAACGCCTCGACGTGCATTGGGGTGTGGTGAAAGAAGTGTAGTGAGAATCCTCTCCTGGAACGTCAACGGCCTGCGCGCCGCGCAGAAAAAAGGTTTCGCCGATTGGCTCGGCGAAGCGCAGCCGGATATTCTCTGCATTCAAGAAAGCCGCGCGCTGCCCGAACAAGTAACCCCCGATTGGCCAAAAACTTACGAGCCGCACTGGAATCCTGCCGAGAAAAAAGGCTACTCCGGAGTAATCACCTTCACCAAAACGCCGCCAATAAAAATCACGCGCGGCATCGGTATCGCCGAACACGACCACGAAGGCCGCGTGCTGACCACCGAACACGACGGTTTCTTTTTGGTAAATGTTTATGTGCCTAACGCGCAACGTACTCTCGCGCGGCTGCCGTATCGGCAGCAATGGGATCGCGACTTTCTCGCGTATCTGAAAAAACTCGAACGCCGAAAGCCGGTGATATTTTGTGGCGATCTCAATGTGTCACACAAAGAAATCGATTTAACCAATTTCAAGGCCAACAAAAATAACGCCGGTTTCACTTCCGAAGAACGTGCGGGCTTCGATGCCTTTGTGGCTGCGGGTTTCATTGACACTTTTCGCGAATTCGAATCCGCCGGCGGCCATTACACGTGGTGGAGCAATCGCCTTAACGCTCGCGGCCGAAACATCGGCTGGCGGATTGATTATTTTTTGGTTTCAAAAAGCCTGAAACCACGGTTGAAAAAGGCATTCATTTTGCCCGAGGTAATGGGTTCGGACCACTGCCCCGTAGGGGTTGAGATTGGGTAGGGCTACGCAAGCCTTTCCCTACCGGACCACCCGTTTCCAAATCGGTACTTTCCGTTTCATTTCATCAATCAAAAACTGGCAAGCCGCAAAGGCCTCGGCTCGGTGAGGGGCGGTGATTTCCACTCGCAGCGATGGGTCATTCACCATCACCTCGCCCACGCGATGGATCAAGTGGATGGATTCGACGGGCCATTGGTTTTCGATGGCTGCAAAAATTAATTCAAACTGATGGCGCACCATAGGTTCGTTCGCTTCGTAGTCGATGGCGCGGATGAGTTCACCGTCTTCCGTTCCGCGCACCACGCCATGGAACGTCACCACCGCGCCCATGCCTTCGGTCATTGCCGGTGTTGATTCGGGGATTGAGTTCGGAGTGAGGGTGAGTTGGGTTTTCATTGTTCACCTTGGTTGGGCAGGGCGGTTTCTTCGGAACCGCCTTGGCGCGCTCGGGGAGCACGCCCTACCTTTTGGTTCGCGCTGTAATATTTCATCCGCCTTGTACCGGAGGGAACAGCGAAACTTCGTCGCCATCGCTCAATACAAATTCATCCGTTTGGTAATCCACGCCCACGGCTTTGAGTGTGCTATTTTTCATTTCGGCAAGTATTGGGAATTGCGTCATTACTTTCGTGTGCAGGTCTCCCAGTGTTTCGCCTTCTTCAACTTCAATTGAAGTTTCATCGCGCTCCGTTAAGTCTCGAAAGTACGACCAGAATTTAACGGTAATTTTCACGGGTACACTTCCGGTTTCAAAACGCCAATAAACGGCAGATTGCGATACCGTTCGGCGTAGTCGAGGCCGTAGCCGATGACAAATAAGTTGGGCACTTCGAAGCCGATGTAATCAGCGGGGATGGTTTCGGTGCGCCGGGATTTTTTTTCGAGCAACACGCAGGTTTTGAGGCTGCGCGGTTGGAGGGCGTTGAGTTTGTCGATGACGGCGCGCAGGGTTTTTCCGGTGTCGAGGATGTCATCGACGAGTAGCACATCGCGGTCGCGCGCTTCGAGCCGGAGTTCTTTGGTGAAGACCAGCTCGCCCGGCGCGGTGCTGTTGCCGTAGCTGGAGACGCCCATAAAATCCAGCCGCATGGGCAGCGCGATGTGGCGGATGAGATCGGCGAGAAAGGGCACGGTGCCGGTGAGGAGCGCGACGACAAGTAGATCTTTGCCGGCAAAGTCGCGCTCAATGTCGGCGGCAAGTTCACGCACGCGCACGGCGATTTCGGCTTCGCCGATGAGCACGCTTTCCACTTCATCGCGCAAATGCTCCGGTGGCGGTGTGGCGGCCATATGAGTTAAGATTAAATGTGCTTTGAATCGTCGTGATCTTTTTCCGTGTAGCCACTGTCTTGGCGTTGGAAATTGACCTCGTTCTTTTTCAAGTACGCTTCGTAAACATCATCGGCGCTCATCCCGAGCACTTGGGCGAGGCTGATGAGAAAGTGAAACAGATCGACCACTTCCACGCGCGCGTTTTGTTCGTCGAGCTTTTGGTATTTGGCCCACCATTTCCACGGCACGCTGTCGGTGAGCTCGGCGAGTTCCTGGCTCATCGCGCGGCAATAGTTGAGGGTCCATTCGGTTTTCTGCTCATCGGTCATGCCATTGGTTTGTACGCCGATGCGTTCGTTGAGAGATTTCTGCATGCGAAACAGTTCGCGGAGTTGGTCAGGCTGGTCCATACGCGAGAATGGCGCGGAGCGGGCGGCGGCGGCAAGGCGAAGTTATTGGCGTGACCTCGGGAGGGGGGATGATTTACAAACAGTCATGTTTGCCGTGACGTTGCTGCAGGGGGGATCGATGGTTTGGGCGTTGCTGGCCGCCAGTGCGCTGGGCGTGGTGGTATTTGTGGAGCGCCGCCTGACGTACCATCGCGTGCAGATCAACACCACCGCCCTCCTCGGCGGCCTGAAAAATGTGCTGCGCCAGAAAAATCTGGTGGAAGCCATCGACATTTGCGATGCCACCCCAAGCCCCGCCGCGCGTTTGGTGAAGACCGTGCTCACCCAGCACAACCGCCCGCGCGAGGAGGTTAAGGAGGCGCTGCAACAATCCGGCAGCATGGAAACCGCGCGGCTCGAGCAACGCCTTGGCGTGCTGGCCACGCTCGGACAGGTGGCGCCGTTGCTCGGTTTGCTCGGCTCGGTGCTTGGTTTTATGAAAACCGGCGAGGCGGTCATCACCGATCATCACGCGCACTTCGCCCAATCACTGATGCCGCTGGCGCTCGGGTTGGCGGTGGGCGTGCCGTGTTATGTGGGCTACAATCACCTTGTCACCGTGGTGAGCGATATTGTTTTGGATATGGAAAAAACTTCGCTCGATGCTCTGCGGATGGTCAGCGAAATGGAAAAGCCAGGTCGTCGCAAAAAGAAAGCCGAAGAGACTCCTTCTACTGCATCAACTGAGGGCGCCGATTTATTTGATCAGCCGTGAAATTTCGTCGCCAACATCAACTCCGTTGTGAACTGCCCGGCGCGGTGCCGATTGCGGCGATGATGTTTTTGCTTCTGTTTTATCTCATCCAAAATAAGGCGCTGCTGCTCACGCCCGGCGTGTCGGTGGAGTTGCCCAAAGTGGCGGGCGCGCTGCCGGAAGGCTACTCTGGTGCGCTGGTGGTGGCGTTGGACCGAAAGGGCAATTTGTTTTTTCGCAACGTGACCGTGACATTGGGAGATTTGCCGGGCGAGTTGCAGCGGGCGGCGGCGGGTCGCACCAATTTATTACTCGTGGTACAGGCCGACCGCCGCGCCAGCCAGGAATCCATCACCCGCGTGGCCGCCATCGCCCGCGCGGCGGGCATTCACAAAACGTGGCTGGCCACGCAGCCGAGGTTAATTGTGAAACCCGATGAAACCCGCAAGGTCAACAAGGTAAAATCAAAATGACCACTCCCACCGGCAGCACGCTTTCTACAGGGCGGTTTCGTTGGGGCTGGTGGGTGGCGGTAGTTTTCGCGCTGCAAGGCACTGGCTTGTGGTGGCTATCGCGCAAGGCTAGCGCGCCCCAACCGTCGGCCCATCCCGCGCCTCTTTTGCTGGCGAACACCAACAGTGTCGGATTGCTCGAGGCAATGGCTCTGGAGGATCCAACTGCGTTTGCGCGGCCCAATCCGAGAGGGTTTTCCGGCCCATCACTGCGGCCGGGAATGATGCCGCATCAGCCGTATCGTTGGCAGCCGCCGGAGCTTGAAATTCCGTATCCCACCAATCTGCTCACCGGCCCGATCGACAGTATTCTGAAAACAAACCTCGGCGACAGCGCGAATGCGTTTATTAAACCGAACCCGGAAATAATGGTTTTGAATGTGCCGCCACTGGATTTACCAAAGGCAAGTCGGCTGGAAGTGGCAGGCGAATTGGCAGGACGCAAATTGGTCGCGCTGCTCAAATTGAAAACGTGGAATCACACATCGCTGCTGCGTCCCACGCGGGTGCAGGTGATGGTGAATCCAAGCGGACGGGTGTTCAGTGCGGTGCGTTTAGGCGGCTCGGGGCACGCGCCGGCTGATGCGCTGGCGTTGACGTTAGCGCGGCGATCGATTCAGTTTGTGAAAACGACGAATGCGCCCGCCGCGCCACTGGATCTATCCAGCTTTGCCACGGGCGATTTGATTTTTCATTGGCACACGAATCCATTGACGGTCACCAATCTCGTGCAGGCACCGCACCGCAAATGAGTGCATCCGATTCCATTTTTCTTTTCCTGTTTGTGCTGCTAGGCGGCTGGGCGGCGGTGGCGTTTTATGCCCGCCAGCGGGGATTGGATTTCGAGCCGGATCCGAATCGGGATAATGTGTTTAGCTGTGAAGAATGCGAGTACGTTTATACCGATGACGATGATGTGGAACGCTCGCGGTGCCCGGAGTGCGGCGTGATGAACGGGCCGGCGGTTTTTTAATGCC
The DNA here is from genome assembly GCA_014382585.1 of Limisphaerales bacterium. Taxonomy (NCBI): domain Bacteria; kingdom Pseudomonadati; phylum Verrucomicrobiota; class Verrucomicrobiia; order Limisphaerales; species Limisphaerales bacterium. Next base: position 24,467 of record JACNJL010000060.1, read on the forward strand.
CAAGAACCAATGACCAAATTCCAAGGAAGCTCCAAATCCCAAATCCCAATTGGGCATTGGGGGTTTGGTCATTGGTCGTTTTCCCTCAGTTCCCCGCTTTCACTTCGATCACATCGTGTGGCTTGGACTCGTGTTGGCTGGCGGCGCTGATTCTTAGGTAGCGCGCTTTGTCCTGCAGCTCGGTAAGGTTGGCCGCGCCGAGGTAGCCGAGGCCGCTTTGGATTCCGCCGGTGATTTGGGTGAGCACTTGGTCGACTGAACCGGAAACTTCCTTTAACGCCTCCACGCCTTCGGCGGCGATTTTGCGGGTGGTGTCTTTGGTGCTGTGGCCGTAGCGGGCGGCACTGCCGGCTTTCATCGCGGCGAGGCTGCCCATCCCGCGATATTGTTTGTAGCGTTTACCGCTGATCTCCACGATGTCGCCGGGCGATTCCTGACAGCCCGCGAGCAACCCGCCACAAATTACCGCGTCCGATAGCGTGAGCGCTTTGACAATGTCACCGCTCTTGGTCACGCCGCCATCGGCGATGACGGTGACGCCCTTGGCCCTCGCGCCTTTGGCCGCCACGTACAGCGCGGTGAGTTGCGGGATGCCCACGCCGGCGACGATGCGCGTGGTGCAAATGGAGCCGGGCCCTTGGCCGACCTTGATAGAATTGGCGCCGCAGTCGGCAAGGTATTCCACGCCCGCCGCGCTGGTGACGTTACCGGCGATAATGGGCAATGCCGGAAACGCATCGCGAATGAGCTTCACCGAATCGCCGACCCCTTGCGTGTGGCCGTGCGCGGTGGAGACGGCGACCGCATCCACACCGCGTTCGAGCAATCCGCCCACGTGAACGGTGATGCGGTCGCGATCCAGTTCGCCCGCTTTGGTGCGCGTGGCGGAAACGGCTGCGCCGCAGAGCAAACGAAATTCCCCATCGCGCGCCGGTTTGAATTGGGCGCTTTTTTCCAGCGCGATGCGTTCCACATCACTGAGGGTGAAGAGCCCTTTCAAATGATCGTCATTATCCACCACCAATAATTTATTGATGCCCGGATGATCGGTAAAAAACTGGTCGGCCACATTGATGGGATCGGGCTCGAGTTCTTTTTGCGTGATGGCGTGCACACTGGCGCGTGGGATGGCCGCCTCGCCCACGCGGCGGTCGGCGTAGCGGGGCTTCACCACGCTGCCAGAAAGCAAGCCGGTGAGGTTGCCCGCGTCGTCCACCACCGGAAAGGTGCTGAACGTGTAACGCTGCTCCTCGATCAGCTCCAGCACATCGCCCACCGAAAGATCGGGCGTCACGGTGATCGGTTCCTGAATCAATCCGTGTACGTGATTCTTCACGCGACTCACTTCCTTGAGCTGCTGTTTCTCGGGCATATTATAATGCACAAGCCCCAGCCCGCCCTTGAGCGCCATCGCGATGGCCATCGCGTGCTCGGTCACCGTATCCATATCGGCCGAAATAATCGGCAAATGCAGTTCCAGATTTTCCGCCAATCGCGTGTCCAGAACCGTATCGCGCGGGAGGATTTGTGAAAACTGCGTGGCCAGCGTGACGTCGTCAAACGTAAGGCCCGTATTGGCGTGGCGCGGGAAGAAGGTATCCGCGTTTAAATAAAACTGCGAATCCGTGTCATCAGAATTGGACTTGGCTGCCATAGGCGACCTTGCCCGAGAGAGGCGGCACGTGGCAAGCCGGAAATAAAAATGGGCCCGCAACGGTGTGGAAGGTTAGGGAAGGTAGGGCGGTTTCTCCAAAACCGCCTTGGTCGTTGTAGCCCGGGCCGTTGGCCCGGGCTACATTGGCCCTTGGAGAACGCGCATGACTATCGTCCCGATTAAACCACCTCAACCGGTTCGGTGTTTTGCGGAGCCAATCGTTCGCACAAAGTTTCGATTTCTTTTTCGTGGGTGATGATGAGGCGATGGGCGAAGGATTGGAGGCGTTCGAGGTTCGCATCGCTGGCGTCGTCCATCGCTTCGGTTTCCTTGTCCAACGGAATTTGGAAGCGGATGAAGTTATCTCCCAACAGATGTTTCATTTGATAATTCACCGCATCGCTCACGCCATCGAACACGCAGTTGAGGATCGGCATTGCCCAGCCCAGCTTGCCCCAGTCTTTGGCTTCCTCGTACGGGATCGGTTGGGCGCACTCGCCGGTGCCGATGGAAACGACGAACAAATCCTCATCCGTGACTGGATCCTCCGCCTCGGCATTCAGGCGTTTGAGTTCCGCGTAGGCGGAGAGGGCGGGGTTATTGATGTAAATACCGCCATCGACCAGAGCAAGCATTTTGCCGTTGGCGGGGATGAGTGCCGGTTCAAAATAAGTGGGCGCCGCCGCCGTGGCCAGTGCGGCTTCGCGCATCATCACCGTCCGCCAATCATCACGCCAACTTTTGAAAAACACCGGCGCCCGGTTTTGGATATCATAGCTCGTCACCAAAACCGGCGTCAACGCGCTGCCGAGAGGTGCGTCCCCCAATTTTTCTTCCAGCACATCCATCAAACCCTGCGAAGAATACTTTTCCTCCGCCCAACCCTTCCCCGTGAACACACCGCGCCAGACGGATTTGGGGAAAATGCGTTTGCCTTCTTTGAGATAAATCTCCGAAAACGCTTCGGCGGAATACTTGGGGGATGTCCCATCCTCACCCGGCAAGGCCAACCCCAGCGAAAGAATGCCGCCGGTGGAAGTCCCCGCCATCAAGTCAAACAACTCGCACGTCGCCTTCCCCGTCCGCCGCTCCACCTCCGCCAACACCAACGCCGGAATCAAACCCAGAATCCCGCCGCCGTCGATGGAGAGGATAGTTTTCAAAATTCAACTGGTAATCGCAAATGGTTTCACAACGTCAACCCCCGCCCCTTCACTAGCCATCAAATACAATAGTTGAGTTGGCTGTGTCTCTAAAAGCTCTTCGCAAAGCCAACCATACTTTCCCTCTCTTAATTTATCGAATACATGGGGATGATAACGTGTTATCGATCCAAAGTAAAAAATGGAGGCATAAGCTGCCAATAAATGAGGCATGTATAATTTTTCAGATGCCCTTGAAAAATAATAAATATAACCGTTCTTAGTGAGAATGGGGTTGATGCACGCTTGCTTAGCGTCAAATGAGAGTTTTAACAATGCTTTATTTAATGAAGGTCCGTTATATTCATATTTTTTTGATTCAAACCATATCTCGTTTTGTTCGCTTGAAGCAACCTGCCTGAAAATGGACTTAAATCGTTTAAGCCTCTTCACCCCACGCAGAACATTTGCATCATTGCCCACAGTTTTTTTTATTACAGACCGCATCCAGAGTTTATTTTGAAACCTGAGCACATTAATTCTCTTTATCGGATAGAAAATATCAGCCTTTTCAGTGATTTTAGAATAAGTTCTGTGAATTGAGGGGATTTGCATTATTACGTCTAAGACCTTGATCTCACTATTCTTGGGAATGTGCCCCCCGACTGCATTGAATATTTCGGGAAATAACTGGGAGCAGTCTTTTGCCTTTTTCTCAATTTTTATACTCTGTCCTTCCAGTCTGAATTTTTGCTTGTTGTTTTTCTTTGGATTTGAAATGCCGTGCTTTGCAGCTGGTGGGATTTGTGCGCTTTTTAAGAGTAATAAAACTTTGGTCAAGTTTAAAAAAGAATAATAAAGAAGCAATGGCTTCGTGCTGGACTGGTGAAGCTCAGCAGCGGAATAAAAATCAAAGGCTTGCTGAACGAAAGCCAAAGCTCTTGTTTTATCAGGTTTTCCAATTTGAGAAATTGCGATCAAATGTTCAAAAAATGAGAATGGATCGGAAGCAATTATCCTTGGTTTAGCTTTGTCAAAAAATAATGGAAATCCAGAAATGTTCTGGTTGAACAGTTCAGCCTTCGCTTCTGGAGCTGGGAATGGTTGGGGCATTGGTCAATTTGAATTTATAACAAACAATTGCTTCAAAAGTTATTGCCGAGCTCTCAGGGGGGCATGGGTTTAGTGTGAGCTTCTAATTCCCATTCAGAACCTTTAGGATTTTGTGGCGTTCGTGTTCGGAAGCTAGTGAAATGGGGGTGGCATCGAATTTACCCTTCAAATTTTTGTTTGCCTTGAATTTCAGCAATAATTGGGTTGCCTCAAAATTGTCCCTGAAAACTGAAGTGCTTAACGGGAGGGGCTGATCTTGCTTGTTATAGTTCGGGTCAGCTCCGTTTTTGAGCAGCAATTCCAACATCTCGATGTCTCCATGTTCGATGGCCAAATTGCAGGGTGTGCCGATATCGCGATGGCACACGTTAGGATTGGCTCCTTTCTCAAGCAGTGCCTTGGCCATATCAATTCGCCCAAGTCTTGCGGCGGCTAATAAGGGAGTGTAACTGTAGAATCCCGACGGATTAGCCCCTTCTTCAACGGGCGACCCAATTTCGAGCAATCGGTTGAATTCTTTTATGTCATTCCTGTGAATGGCGATCATCATGGGGGATCGGTTGGCAAAGTGGACCTTGTGCCCGGCTGGGAGGTTATCCAGAAGCAGACGGATGGCGACATCATCCCTTAACATTATTGCATAACTGAGCGCGCTCCGCGATTCTTGACGAAAGTTAGCCGAGTTTACCGCGCGAATAGAAATGCTTTTATGGTCTCCCCTAAGCACCGCGTACAACAGTGGGTTGTCCACATTGCCAAGTCTTGCGCCGGAAGATATGAGCAGTTTGATCAATTCCCGATTCTTTTGGTGAACGGCTATTCCTAATGGATAAAAATGAAACCGTTCTAACATTTGGTTAACGTCAGCTCCGGATTGAATCAATTGCTTCACGATATCAATTCGCCCCTCATTGCAGGCCACCCCAAGCAAGGTCCATCCAGAATACCGCCCGCTACTTTCTGGCACCTTGGCATTGGGCGAAACGCTACCTTTTAAATGCCGGTTGAGTAAGCGCATGTCATTATCCTTGATTGCTTCCACAATACTAGGAGAATGACAGGAGCAGGTTATCACAATCATCGTAAGCAGCCCCAATCTGGCCATTGTTTTTTTAATTTTCATCAAAAAGACTCCGAGTACGTGTGCTTACCTTCTTTCTGGGTATGGTTCTTGGAACGGGCCAAACAAATAAGTGCTTCCAATGTGTCTCAAGGGAACGGCAACTCCTCCTGGGCGGACAAAAACCTGACGAGCACTGATATCCGCCGACACTTTGCCACATTCTTGGGTCGAAGCACTATATGTTATTATCTGTTGTGGTTCTATGTCATCATTGAATCCGTTTGGAATTCTTCTAGGATTAAATTTGATTTCGGAAACACCCGCAATTTTTCCTTCTGAACAAGGGATTTTTCCTAAGTCAATTGTGCCCCTGAGGGCTACCATTGCGGGGAATTTCAAATCACGTGGAGTAAGAACGGTCATTGTCGGCAAGTCATTTCCTGGCCCTTCGGTTACATCTATACCAAACCGTGACCCTAAACCCAAAAATGCATCATGCTGCCTAGGATTGAGAGTATGCGCATCATATTTGAATTGTAAGGCTACATTTCCTTCGCACTTTTTAAGAACAATTTTACAATCAGAAGTGTCTGTTCTTAAGGTTACTGCAATGTGGCCAGAGCTGAATTGCCCGCCGAAAATTCTTATTTCGGCGGGATCATCATTGCCGCGAGAATAGAAATTTGACCAGTCAAATATACCATCATCAACTGGATTGCCAAGTAAATCCTGTATGCCCCCAGCACCAACAAAAATTTCGCCTGCGAGAGTTGGGTCGAAAATGTCGGAGGAATACGGATCTTTAAGGGGGCCCGCATTGGGGCCGGGAGGCGATGATTGCGCATATTCAACTGGGTAGCCTTCATCTGTTGGAGGGGTTGAAGGAGCATAATCAATGTAAGGATCGTTTGTCCCCACATCGGCTGAAGCTGTGTTTAAGCATGCAAGCAGAGATGCGGTTATGATGAGTTTATTTTTAGTTTTCATTGTTTACTGGATTTTCTGGTTTCTAGTAAGTGGTTTATCGAGAAAATGTATTGGTTGATTCTTCCGTTCGCCTTTTTGTTACCCGGATTGATAATCGGCTTGAGTTGCTTGAGTAAGTTGAGGCGGTTTTCCATTACTGCCAAATCGACAGTAAACCTGTCCGTGCCTTCTGGCAGCAAAACAGCCCCGTTCAATGCCAAAATAACGTCTTTTTCAGTGTATTTATCGTTGCGGTATTGGGCGTCCTTGATTGCCTGTACCATGATATTGTTCGCGTGATTGTTGTAGCCTGTATATGGCAGGCTCATCTCCCTCAGGGTCCGCTTATCCCATTGGTTTTCCAGCCTCCCACCTGTATATAGACTGTGGAGGTGTTCCATGGCATCCGGCCCTGAACTGGCGATCAATAGCTTGACTGCGAATGGATTGAGCCTGCCGGATGAGTTGATGATGTTCTTCTTGGCAAAATTCACTTGGGTTTTGTCGTTGTATTTCACTAGCAAAGAGTACAGATAAAGTTTGGAGTTATGATCTATGTTGGTGGGGTCTGGAATTACGGGGTCATCAGCGAGGACTTCCTTCACAGCTTTCAGTACAAATCCACGATGATTGTGGCCATCCATCATCGATTCCAAATACGCATCCAGCAAAGCCACTTCAACGCCTCTAACTGTTTTCCCAAGAGCTTCCAAGAGGGCGTCTTCAGCGGACTTGCCGCCAATACGGTAAAGCACTTCAAACATCCCGAAGCGCATGCTATACGGCAATGTAAATTTCGGCATGATCAACCGTTTCAAATCAGGCAATGGTCTCAGACTTTTGAAAAAGCTAACCTGGCCGGGTTTGTCTTTGTCGCTGACGTCTGATCTGTTAACTCGTTGCTGAATCCGCGAGTCATCGGACAACAACAGACTGGCATTATTCCGCTCGAGATATTTGAGCATGAATTTTTCCTTCGTGAAATCCAAGTCAACGGATTCGTTGAGAAATGCTTGAATTGCAGGGATAGCTTCTTCATCCAAGTCAACCAAGCTTTCAAAGTAATGAATGATTCGGCGCTGAATATGCTTGGGACTGTCTATTTTAACGGTCTTAAGTTTTTCAATAATTTCCTCGGCCTCGATGCCCACTTCTAAAGAATCGAGGATTTGCAGCCCAGCACCGATGGCTTTCTGGTCGCGGTCTTCGCGTGTGCGTTTATTTGCATCAGAGCGCAATTGCTCCATCCGATCCTTGGCCGTGACGGGGCCCTCCCGGTCAGGAGTAGCCGGTTGATTGTGGGTCATCACCATTACGGATCCGAAGATTCCAATGAAGATTCCGGCGACGCAAAAGATGATGTAAATGGGGCGCATTATTGGGGGGTGGTTATTTGGATGGGAAAGTGATGGATGTAATTGGTGGGGAAGTGCCATTGGAATCAGCAAGTGAACAAGTGGCGGCATCCCAAATGCAGTATGAAGTGGAATCATCACGATTGATCCGATGCAGCCTCACACGATATTTTGACAGGTCAGTCATATTTAATATCCGAGCTTGTGACTATTTTCAAAGTGGCCCCAATTCCGGAAATTGTCAAGTGGTGAGCGGAACAAAGTGCGGAGTAAAAAACGTGAAAATAGATGAATCACTAAAATAGTGATACACAATAAAAAATGACAATAATCAACAAATACAGTGTTGAGAAAATTTTTGAAAAAATGACTGACTTCACTAAAATAGTTAGCTGCGGCTTGAGAAAAACCTGTGAATGACTTTTTGTATTTGGATTGAATGGAGGAGGGCGGTGTGGTGTGTGTTTCGCCCTTTCAGGGCTCTGTTATTTTGCCTTCGGTTCCCGGGGCGTTGCCCCTTCAGGGCAATTTTGTGGGTTGGGTTTTCGGCGGTTCAGGAGGTTGGAAGATTTGCGTTATTTTGGGGAATTGTAGCGGCAGTCTGTGACCGCCGCTACAGTGGTGGGGTTTTTTGCGGGGAATTAACCCTCCAAAATGCGTTTGGCGATTTCGGTGCTGGATTTGCCGGGGAGGTGACCGATGACGAGGATGTCACCGCCTTGGGCTCGGATGATGGCGAGTTCTTCGGCGGGGAGTTGGTCGATGGTGTAATCGCCACCTTTGATATAGACATCGGGGTGGGTGATTTGCAGGAAGTTTGTGGCGCGGAGGTCGTCGAAGATATAAACGGCGTCAACGGATTCGAGTGCGGCGATGACGGCGGCGCGGTCGGCCTCGGTGTGGATGGGGCGGTCGGGGCCTTTGAGCTCGGTGATGGAGCGATCGCTGTTGAGGCCCACGATGAGGGCATCGGCTTCGTTGCGGGCGGATTGAAGGTAGTTGACGTGGCCGGCGTGCAATATATCGAAGCAGCCGTTGGTGGCGGCAAGGGTGCGGCCCTCGGCACGGAGGGCACCGCGCCAGACGGGTAGCGTGTCGGCGGTCAGTATTTTTTCCCGAAAATCCAAGAGCCGAATCCTGCCGCAGACGGCAAGGGCTTGTCAATCGGCGGCGGCGGGCGTAGGTTGGGGCCGTGAACGCGGACGTCATTTTGGTACAGATTCGTGGGATTCTTCCCGCCAATAGCGGGGCTGCGATTTTTTTGGGGAATGAGGAGAAGGTTTTTATTATCCAAGTGGAAACCAATATGGCGGCGGTGATTGGGAATTTCCTGCGCGAGGCGCCAAAGGAACGGCCATTGACGCACGATTTGCTGAGCAACGTGTTTCAGGGGTTCGGCATTGCAGTGGAGCGGGTGGTGATCACGGAGCTGAAGCACTCGACGTATTACGCGCGGGCGATTTTGAAAATGGAAAATGAGCTGGGCTCCAAGATTGTGGAGCTGGACGCGCGCCCGAGCGATTGCCTGGCGATTGCGACGGCGCAGAAAATTCCGGTGTACGTGTCGGCCAGCCTGTTTGAAGAGGTGGAGGATATGAGCGAATTTCTTGAACAAATCAACGAAGGTGCCAGCGAAGAATCAGAAGACGAATAAGGCGCCCTCGCTTCCGGAGGTGCCGTTGGTGTTGGTGCACGGCGATGATGACTTCGCGGTGAGCCAGCGCGCGCGCCAGATTTTCCAAGGCTGGTGCGCGGATGTCGGCGGCGAGGATCACGAAATCGTCGAGGCCCACGCGGCCAGTGGCGGCGAGGCCTCCAAAATTCTGGGCCGCCTGCGGATGGCGTTGGATACGCTTCCGTTTTTTGGCGGCGAAAAAGTGGTGTGGTTCAAGGACTGCAATTTTCTGGGCGACGATCGCACGTCCAAAACCAAAGACGTCACCAGCGGCATTGCCGATCTCACGGCGTGGTTGAAGGCATTCGATTGGCAAGGCGTACGCCTCCTCATCAGCGCCAGCAAATGCGACAAGCGAAAAGTATTTTACAAAGCCATCGCCAAGCAGGGCCACGATGAGGAATTCAAGGCGCTCTCCACCGACGACCGCGAATGGCAAGCCAAAGCCGAGCAACTCGTCACCGCCAAGCTCCGCAAGCTCAGCGTGAAGGCGGACTACGGCGCGGCCACGGAGCTCGTGCAAATGGTTGGCCCGAACAGCCGCGCGTTAATGAGCGAATGCGAAAAAGTGGCGCTCTATGTGGGCGCGCGCGCGGAGGTAAACCGCGACGACGTGCGCGCCATCGTCACGCCCGGCAAACACGCGAAAGCCTTCGCGCTGGGTGACGCGTTGGGCGATCGCAATCTGCCACGCCTCTTAAAACGATTAGACGAGGATTTGTGGGCGGCAAAAACCGATCGCAAAAAATCCACCATCGGCCTTTGCTCCGGACTCATTAGTAAAGTGCGCTCGCTGCTCTTCGCGCGGGAATTGCTTGACGCGGATATGATTCGCCCCGCCAACGCGTACCCGCAATTCAAGTCACAGCTCGATACGCTGCCCACCGGCGAATTTCCTGATGATCGCCGGATCAGCCCACTGGGGCTTCATCCGTATGTATTATTTAACGCCACCCAACAGGCGCGCAATTACACCAGCGCCGAACTCGTTCGCGCGCTGGATCTGTTAATGCAAGCCAACCTCAAACTAGTTTCTAGTTCGCTGGACGACTCATTTATTTTGCAATCTACCCTCACCCAAATCGCCGCACGCCCCGCAGCGGCCGCCTGATGAGCGCCCGCCTCCAAGTCGCCGTCGCCAAAGGCATCGCCTGCATCAAGGTCGAAGGCCCCGCCAATTTCGCAGCCGGCGTGGATTTCAAAACCGTGGTCAATCAATCCTGCGAACAAGGCGGCCGCGTGTTGTTGCTCGATCTCACCGAGTGCGTGAATATGGACAGCACCTTCCTCGGTATCCTGATGAGTATGACTAATCGGCTCGACCGCATCGAACTGCTCAACCCCAGCGATCGAATCATCGATCTTCTCGACAGCCTCGGCGTGATGGAATTCCTCACCGTCGGCACCGGCAAAAACCCATTCGAGACCAGCGATGCGAAACTTGAAGAGGCCCAATCCTCCCACGCCGACAAACGCGCTCTCACCGAAGCCAGCCTCGAAGCGCATAAATTGCTAATGGAAATTAATCCCGACAACGTGCCAAAATTTAAGGACGTGGCGAAGTTTTTGGAGGAAGACCTTAATAAATGACCAAGGCCCAATGACCAAATTCCAAGGAATACCCAAGCCCCAATAAGGGCAAGTTAGGTTTATTGGGATTTGGTGATTGGGATTTGCTTGGGCATTGGAACTTGGTCATTGCTCATTTCCCCCCTGTGACTAACTTCCGATTGGCTTGGGCGACTCTCTTCGCTTAACTCCCTCCGCCCATGTCTAACCTTGCCGGACTTAATCCTGAACAGCGCAAAGCTGCCGCGACCCTTCGCGGGCCGGTGTTGATCTTGGCCGGTGCGGGTACGGGGAAGACGCGGACGCTCACCCATCGCGTGGCGCATATGGTGAGCAAAGGGATTTCGCCGGAGCATATTTTGGCCGTGACGTTTACGAATAAAGCGGCACGCGAAATGCAACAGCGGGTGACGAAGCAACTCAAGCGTTTGCCCAAATCGCGCACGCGCGCACGCGATGATGGCAAGCCGTTGAAGCCGACGATTTGTACGTTTCACTCGTTGTGCGTGCGCATTCTGCGGCGGCACATCGAGAAGCTTGGCTACAAACGCAACTTTGTGATTTACAGTGACAGCGAGCAACTCGGCGTGGTGAAAAAAGTGTTGAGCGCGATCGCCGGTAAAGATGTGAAAGCCGATGCGCGTGAGTTGCAGGGATTGCTGAGTCGGCTGAAAAACGCAGGACCGAATGGAACCATTCCCGGCAATGAAGATAGCCTCGCGATGGCGGGGCATATTCGGCGGCGTTACGACAGTGCCTTGCGCGCGGCCAATGCGGTGGATTTCGATGATTTGCTGGTGCTCACGCTGCGGATTTTTAATGAGTTCCCGGAGGCGTTGGAGGAATGCCGTGCGCGGTATCTATATGTGATGGTGGACGAATATCAGGACACCAACGCGGCGCAGTTCGAGCTGATGCATTTGTTGTCCAAAGAACATCGCAACGTGTGCGTGGTGGGCGATGATGATCAAAGCATCTACGGCTGGCGCGGCGCGGAGATTTCGAACATCCTCGATATGGAAAAACATTTCCCCGAGGTGAAGGTCATCAAGCTCGAGCAAAATTATCGATCCACCCGCGTGATCCTCGATGCCGCCAATGCGGTCATCAAAAATAATCCGCGCCGCCGCCCCAAACAATTATGGAGCGCCAAGGGCGAGGGCGAGTTAGTGCAATTGCAGGCGTTCGCCAATGAAGAGGAAGAGGCCACCACGATTGTGGACGAGATTGAGTTTCATCGGATGGCCAAGCGCATTCCGTGGAAGGATCACGCGATTTTGTTCCGCACCAACGTGCAGGCGCGTCCGCTGGAAACCGCCCTGCGCAAAGCGGAGGTGCGCTATCATTTGATCGGCGGTCAAAGCTTTTTTGATCGGCGCGAGATTCGGGATTTTCTCGCGTTTATGAAAACCTTCATCAACCCCAACGACGACGCCAGCCTGCTGCGCATCGCGAACATCCCCGCGCGCGGGTTGAGCGATGTGACGATGGAACGCCTGCTCGGCGCGAGCCAAGAGCGCAGTTGTTCCGTGTGGAAAGCGATGAAAAACGATCTTGTCATCCACGAATTTCAGCCGCGCACGCGGAAATCCATCGAGGCCTTTGTGGCGTTGGTTGAAGACTTCCGCGCGCCGCTTAATGAAACTGAATTGTCGCTCGCCAGTTGGGCGGATAAATTTCTTGATGAAATCAATTACATCGCCGAGCTGCGCAAAGGCGAAAAGGATCCGGAGAATGCCGAGAATCGAATGCGTAATTTGCGCGATATAATTTTCACAATGGATGACCGCGGCGAATCGCTGTTGCCCGCCAATCGCCTCGGTAAGTTTCTGGACGACATCACGCTGGACGCCGATCGCGAGGCGGACAAAGAAGACGCCGGCGACGCGGTCACCCTCATCACTACGCACAGCTGCAAAGGCTTGGAGTTTCCGCACGTATTTCTCGTGGGCGTGGAAGAAGGATTGCTGCCGCACTCGCGCTCCGCTGTGGAAGGCACGCTCGACGAAGAGCGCCGCCTCTTCTACGTCGCCATCACCCGCGCCATGAAAACGCTAACCATTTCCCATTGCCTCAACCGCAAAAAATACGGCCAAAATTTCCTGTGTCAGCCGAGTAGTTTTCTGAAAGAACTGCCCGAAGAACTCTGCGAGGATATGGATTCGAACAAAGAACCGGTGACGGTGGAAGATGGAAAAAGTATGTTCGCCGCGATGCGAGAGGGGTTGGGGTAATGACCAAGGCCCAAGGGCCTCGTTGAGGTGTAAGGTGTGTCTTCGGGTTCGAAACTGAATAATCTTTCAACTCATTTGAGCCCTGTTTTTGCGGAGTTTTAGGCTTTGACCTGAAAATAGTTGAAAATAAATGAAAGAAATTACATTTGTTCAGCGTATATATAAGTGGAGAGCGTTGTGTTGCCCTCCCTTAACCTAAATACAGAAGGACTGAACTATGAAGAAATCGTTACTGACATTGGTGGCCTTGATTGGCTTCACGTGGAATTTGAGCGCGCAGGAGTTGCCTGTTCCCAATGACACTTCTGGTGATAATTATTATGAAGATTTATCTACTGGTGAACTTGAGGTGTTAGCGGGAATGGGTTTCTTGCTCCCAAATGATGAGGGGGAATGGTTCATTGATTTTGGGTTTGGCAATATTGCCTTACAGGCACTCCCATTTTTTTGGGAGATGGTTAACGATCCCGTTTCAGTTTTCAAATTCATTATGGATTCAACAGGTGTTGAAGGAATTGGGCTTCAATTTGTGCCTTACAATTCAGTGTTTCACAATGGGTTGGGGTTTGTTCATGTCCGGCTGGGGGCGTTGGCTACCGATATTTTCATTGAAAAGGACAACAATCATCCGGATGGATTGATGATCGACATTTCACATGCGCCTGTAGGAATTATGCACCCTTACATTTTAATAATGGAATACTACTACCATTTGGAGATTACACATCAGAATGGAGGTGCTATATTTTCGACTGAGCCACTATTAGCAGAATATGAATGGACAAACTTCGGGCGTCTGGAAAATGGGCCATTTGTTCCTGATAAATTTCTTCATCTAAACCTTCCGGAAGCAACAGGGAAAATGGAAAATTATTTTTCATTCCATAAGGACGTACTAGATGTATTAACAAATATATATTACATTGACTTAGTGCTTCTCGCTTGGGAAGTTGATCCTAGATGCATTGGTGAATGAAGCGGGTTAAACACAAGAAGTGAAGGGTTAAAAATGATTATTGCCACAGTCTGCCTCATTGCTTTGCAAATCAATTTGTATTCTGAGTTCCAAGCTAAATCTGCAGAATTGCAAAAGGAGGCTGAAGTGCTTGCGAAAGCTGTTTCTGACCCATTCGTATTTCATTTTTCTGCGACGTTGGGGGTGAAGGAAAATGGTGTGCCATTGCGATATACATCGCTTCGCGACGCGCTTCCAGACAAGTTGCGGCAACCGGAAGATGCCGTCGCTTGGTATCATTTGATAACCAAAAAATTAGGCCCCATCAAAAAAACAAACCCGATCAAATATCGATTAGCCAAAAACCTAATTGCAGAGGAATTCAATCACGCTCTCATTCGCAGAGATGCGCTTATCCCGGGTGGGTGGGGGGATCCAATGCGAATCCAAAAACTTTGCGAAAAATTTCCAGTAAACCATGATATTGTTGGCCGATTTGCTGCACGACACCGGTTTTGCACCAAAGAACTCAGGCGGCCGGAAAACAGAGGGAAGCCCATTGACGAAGTTCCAATTCTAGATCCCTACGGCGAATTAAAAGAAAATGCAAAAAGAGCTGCAAAAAGATCTGCATTAAGGGGGGCAATTTTAAGAGGGCTTAAGAATGGGGAAAAGTTGAATAAAGTCCCCTGACTGATCTTTCATTGCGATTAAATTGAGCTCCAATGCCCCCCTTTGGGAATTGGTCATTGGGATTTCCTTGGGGGTTTGGGTATTGGGCCTTGGTAATTTCCCCCTCACTCCCTAACATCAAAAACAAACAAACTATCCTGATCGCGCAGGTATAATTTCCCATCGAGCACCACCGGATGCGCCCAGGCTTTGGCTCGGGTGCGTTCCGGTTGGTTGAAGCGGCTGACTTCTTCGTAGGCTTTGGGGGTGAGCTTCACGAGCGACACGGGGCCGCGTTCGGTGCGGAGGATGATTTTATTATCGGCCACCACGATCGCGCCTTTGCCGGCGCTGCGTTCGTTCCACATGACCTTGCCATCGGCGAGCCGGATGCAGGAGAGCGCATTGCCGTTGGAGCCGTATACGTAATCGCCCACGCGAATGACCCCACCGTGGTGGTTGGCCATGCCCACGCTGCCGACATGCTTGTAGGTTTCCTTGGTGCTGAACTTGCTGTTGTTATATTCCACCGTAAACCCGTTGCACCCCACGCCGTAGGCACTGGATACGAAGAGGTTGCCCTTGTGATAAACAGGCGTGGAAACCACGGCTGTCTTGCCGGGGCGATCGACGCGCCACAGCAGCTTGCCATTGCTGGCGTCAATGCCAGCCACGCTGTTGCCGGTGAGTTGGAGGTATTGTTTGATGCCGCCTATCTCGCGGATGATAAGTGAGGAGTAACCGGCCGAGTCCTGCCAATCTTCGCAGCGCCACGCTTGTTTGCCGGTTTTGGCGTTGAGGGCAATCACGGCGCCGTTGTTTCCGCCGGGGGTGACGATCACGTTGCCGTCATCCACCAAGGGCGATTCGCTCCAACGCCAGCCGCTCATCATTTTGCCGCCGAAATCATTTTGTAAATTTACGCGCCACGCTTCTTTGCCGGCAGCACTGATGCAAACCAGATCGCCGTGTTGGCCGAGACAATACACGAAGCCGTCGGCAACCGTGGGCGTGGAGCGCGGGCCGGGGTAACCGCGGTGGCCTTTGGGATCGCCCACGCGGGCTTTCCATTTTTGTTTGCCCTTGAGATCGAGCGCGAAGAGATAGCAGGCATCGGCCAAATCGCCGAGCGTGTACACGGTGCCATCGGCGATGACTACGCTGGAAAATCCAACGCCCACGCCGGTGGCTTTGTAGAGTAGTTTGGGGCCGGCCTCGGGCCATTGATTGGCGAGTCCTTTTTCGAGGTTCACACCATCGCGATTGGGGCCGCGCCATTGCGACCAGTTTGCAGCATTTGCAGCGAAGGTTTGGAGCGCGAGGCTCAGAAGAATGAGGGATGTGTGGATACGCATAGGATTAAGGGTGTGTTTAATTTTCAACTTTCAAAAGATCAATGGTTATTTATCAAAGCGCACTTGCTGAACCGTGCCGCCGGCGAGGTTGAACCAAACGGTTCCGTATTTTTTGCCTTGGCGATCGGTGATATTCAAGCCGGAATAGGCCTTCCACGTGCCTTGAGTTTTGGCGGGTTGGCCGAACACGGTGGTGACGACGGCCTGCGCTTTGCCTTGATAAATAGCATCAATGGATTTGGTGTCCACTCCGGCGGTCCACGCGATGGCTTTTCCGGGAGGGCCAGTGGGGGTAATCGCCGCGCCACCGCCGCCGGCACTGATGGTGTGGCAGTAAATGTGTTCTTGATCGCGCAGATACAGTTTGCCGTTGGCCACCACCGGATGACTCCAGATTTTGCCGCGGCTGCTGCGGATGCGCGATTGCGGCGCGAGGCGGAAGCGGCCGCTTTCGTTCCAACTCCTTGGATTGGCCGCCGCCAGCACGATGTCGCCGCGGCTTTCGTCCACGCAATACATCATCCCATCGGCGATGGTGAGGCAGCCTTTGCCGAGCGCGCGTTTTTCGCTCCACACTTCGCGGCCGCTGGCGAAATCCTGGCACACCCAGCCCGCGCCATCGCTGTAGCCGTATAAATGTTGGCCGTACATAATCACGCCGCCGTGATGGTTTTTCATCACCTTGTTTGACCACACATCACTGGCGCGATTGCCCGCGCCGACGTTGACTAATTTGCTGCCCGCGCCGTAGCCGCTGGCGATGTACACTTTGCCGTTGCTAAAAATCGGCGTGGGGATCACTGCCGTCTTGCCGCCCCATCCGGATTTCCAAAGGACATTGCCCGTGCGTGCGTCGAGGCCCACCAAACTTTGTTGCGTGAGCTGAATGTATTGGCGGGCGCCGTTGTGTGTCACCGGCACCACGGAAGCGTACTGCGCGCCGTCGGTAAATTGTTTGCTTTGCCAAACCACTTGGCCGGAAAGTTTGTTGAACGCCACCACCGCGCCCTGTCTTCCGCCCGGCGTGGCCAAAGCGAGGTTGCCGTCCACGGTGATGCTTTCGGTGTAGCCCCATACGGGCGTTTTGCCACCCAGCCGTGTCATACTCGCTTGCCATTGGATTTTGCCGGCGAGATCGGCGCAAACCAAATCGCCTTTACCGCTCATGGCGTAGACGCGATTGCCGTCCACCGTGGGCGTGCCGCGCGGACCGCCGCCCCAGCCGTTGGATAATTCCGGGCCAAGGTTGGCCGCCCATTGTTCGCGGCCGGTGTTGGCATCGAGGCAGATCAACTGCTCCGTACCGCGGCGCGAACCCATTGTATAAAGTTTGCCTTTGGCGATCGCGAAGCTCGAATAGCCGTTGCCCATTTGGCTGTTGATCCACAGGCGTTTCGGGCCGCCTTGGGGCCATTGTTTGAGGAGGCCCTTCTCGGCGCTGATGCCAGTGCGGTTTGGCCCGCGCCATTGCGGCCAATCGAGTGCGAGAGTGGACTGCCAGCCGATGGCCAGTGCGAGGAAAGCGAGGGTCGTGCGCATGGCTATTGGATACGGTGAATGGCCGCGGGATTCAACTTATTTGATGGGGGTTCAAAACCTAATCCAATTTTTTCAAGTAAACATTCCGGAACCACACATCCTGCCCGTGATCCTGAAAACCGATGTGGCCTTTGCGGGGGAGATCCTTGAGGGCGATCTTGAATTTGTTGCGGCTGCCGTCGGGATTTTTGTTGCCGGTTTTCCAGTCATCGAGATTAGCGTTGATGACTTGTTTGCCGTTGATGCTCACCGTGATCTTCGGGCCTTTGCAGGTGATGATGAAGCGATCCCATTCGCCGGCCGGTTTGGCGGGATTAGCGCTAGGGGCGAGGGCATCGTACAACGCGCCGTGATCGTGCTTGCCGAGCTTCGTTTTTCCCGTGGTATCGAACACCTGAATTTCAAACCCACCTTGCACCGCGTTCTTCGGATCCGTGCGAAAAAAGATACCGCTATTGCACCGACGCGAAACCTTCACCTCCACATCCAAAACAAAATCGCCAAAACTCTCCTTCGTCCAAATGTAACCGCTCCTCGGCTTACGCGTGAGCACGCCATCCACCACCGCCCATCCATTCGGCTTTGCATTCCAGCCATCGAGATTCTTGCCATTGAACAAAGCCACAAACCCCTTCGGCGGCCCCGCCTGCAAAGCGGCAAAAGTGGAAAGGCTAAACAACGTGACAAGAAAAACAAAGGAGTGCTTCATGCGCAAAAGAGTACGCGATGGGGCGGCGGTGTAAATGAGTTTTTGAATTGCGATTGAAGATTTACGATTGGTTGGGTTGTAGCCCGGACCGGTGGTTCGGGCCCCGGGCCACCGGCCCGGGCTACATTGGGGTGCGTTTTCATTTGGATTTGCGAATGGAAACCCAATCGTCAATCCCCTATCGTCATTCGTAAATTCAAAACCCCAATCGCACGGCGCGGTCGGTCAGCTGTTCCTGCCATTTTTGGAGGTAGCTGTATTGGTGGTAGAGGGGTTCGAGGGTTTCGGGGGTCCAGTTTTTGTTTAGGGAAAGGAGTTGGGTATCGTGGGTTTGGAGGGCTTGGGTGAGGGTGTTTTGGAGGGTAGTGACTTGGTCGAGCCAGTCGAGGGCTTGGGGGTAGGTTTGGGCTTTGAGGAGGGGGGAGGTTTCGGCTTCGCGTTGGGCAAGGAAGGGGTCGATGGCGCGCAGAAGTTGTCCGACTTGTTGGAAGAGCTCGGCGGTGGCGGGGAGGATGTCGTGGACTTCATCGGGCTTGCGGCCGCGTTCGAGGGTGAGGAGGTGTTGGAGGCGGCGCTTGGGGTTGCGCAGGGTTTCGTGCGCGGTGTTGAATTCGGCGAAGCGGGTTTGGGCGGCAGACTTTTCGGTAGGGTCGGCGAATTTATCCGGATGCGTGGCGGCGGAGCGGGTGAGGAATTTTTCTTTGAGCGCGGCGGGATCCAGCCACGGTTGGCGCGGTTCATCGAGCAGCGCGAAGGCGTCCATTGCTGTTAGGCGCTGAAACTTTCGCCGCAGGAACAGGTGGTTGCGGCGTTGGGGTTGTTGACTTTGAAACCGGAATCTTCGAGGCCGGTATTATAATCCAGCTCGCTGCCGGTGACGTACAGGGCGCTTTTGGGATCGACCACCACGCGGATGCCGCAGCTTTCCACGAGGATATCGCGATTGGCGGGGGTGTCCTGCAAATCCATTTTATACTGCAACCCGCTGCAGCCGCCGCCGGTGACGGCCACGCGCAACACGCCCTGCGGCCGACCCTGGCGTTGGAGGAGTCCGGAGACTTTCTCTGCGGCGGCGTCGGTGAGCTTCACCAGGCGTTCGTCGCCGGTGCGATAGTTGATTTCGCTTCCGGCGGTGGCCAATTCGGATTTACGTTTGCTCGCGAGCATTGCGGGGAGTGTATAACAAGGTGGCGCGCGAATAAAGCATTTCAATGGCGCGTCTTTTTTGAGAGGCTTTTTTCAGGATGAGGCGGCTATTTTCCATTTTATTGATGTTATGCGCGGGCGTTTTTGGCGTGGGCATTGCATCGGCGCAGGATTTTGATTTCGGCGCCAAAACCAAGGTCACCCTGCTGGTAAACCCCGCCGTGGCCAAAGCGGGCAGCACGATCGAGGTGGGAATGCGACTGGAGATGCCCGACGGTTGGCACACGTACTGGCGCAACGCCGGCGAGAATGGCACCCCCACGACGATCAAGTGGACACTCCCCAAAGGCATTACCGCCGGTGAAATTCGCTGGCCCGTGCCGGAGAAGGTCGAGTGGTTGGAAATGTTCACGTACGCGTATCACGGCGAAGTGTTGCTCATCGTGCCCCTCACGTTGGCGGCCGATCTTGCGCCGGGCGAGCATCTGCTAAAAGCAAAAGTCGAATGGCTGGAGTGCGAAGAAACGTGCATTCCCGGCGAAGCGGAAGTGAGCGCAAAACTCATTGTCGGCACAGAAGCCAAACCCGGCCCGAACACGAATTTATTTCAGCAAGCCCGCGCCCAATGGCCGGCTAAAAATGAATTACCCCAACTCCCCGCCCAATGGGCTGGAGCGGCGAATGCCGATGGCGAGCGTATCTTAAAACTAACCGTGCCGGTGGGCAGCAAAGAAACCACCGTGCATTTTTTGCCCTTCAGCACCGCGGGCAAGAAATGGGAAATCGCCCACGCCACCGTGCTGGCCAAGGGCAAAGAGGAATTCACGCTCACAAAAACCATCACCAGCAAAACCGGCCAATGGCCCGACGAAGTGCGCGGTGTGGTGCGCTACGAGGAAAGCGGTAAAGTCACTAGCCACGAAACGGCATTTCAAATTGGTGCAAAGGAAGAGGGGGAACCGTTTGGTTCGGACAGCTTTGGCGGCGGTTTGTTTGGTGACGCCCAGTGCCAAGTGAGTGCGCGGCTGGATCACCTTCAAGCCGTGCCCGGCGGTGAGGTGTTGGCGGGCGTGTCGTTCAGCATTCCGAAGCATTGGCATATTTTTTGGAAAGAACCCGGCGCGCCCGGCGAACCGCCGAAGTTTGAATGGACGTTGCCCGAGGGCATCACTGCGGGCGAAATTAAATGGCCGCAACACACGCAACTGGAATTATTTGGCGAAACGGCCAACGTGTACGAACACCAAGTGATGCTGCTTGCGCCACTCACCGTGGCGAAGGGTGCGGCAGCGGGCGATTATGAAATTGGCCTGAAAGTTTTGTGGCAGGAATGCGATGATAAAACGTGCGTGCCTCAGGAAAAAGAAATCCAACTCACGCTCAAGATCGGCGCGGAACCCAAGCTGGCGAAAGCCCCGAAAGAATTCAAAGCGTGGCTCGCCAAGGTGCCGGGAGAAAGTGGCGGAAACGGTGGAGTGGGCGGCGGCAATGTTGAAGGCGATGCCCCCAAATCCATTTGGTATATTTTGAGCTTCGCGTTTTTGGGGGGATTGATTCTCAATGTGATGCCGTGTGTGTTGCCGGTGATTTCGATGAAGATTCTGGGCTTCGTGCAGCAAAGCAGGGAGGCACCGGGGCGCTTGCGGAGTCTTGGGCTTACTTATGGGATGGGCGTGTTCTTTTCGTTTATGGTGCTGGCAGGAGTGATGATTGCCGCGAAGAAAACCACCGGAATGGCGTCGTGGGGGATGCAAATGCAAAGCCCGAATTTCAATTTAGTTTTGATGTTGGTGGTCACGCTCGTGGCGTTGAATTTATTCGGCGTGTTCGAAGTCTCGCTGGGCGGCGGCAGCACGATGACGAAGGCCAATGCGTTGGCGAGTCGCGAAGGGTATCTCGGCGCATTCTTTAATGGCATCCTCGCCACGGCACTGGCCACGCCTTGCACGGCGCCGTTTTTGGCGAGTGGAATGGGCGCGGCACTTTCGCAATCCAACGGCGTGATCATTGCGGCGATGGGCGCGGTGGCGGCGGGGTTGGCGTTTCCGTATATTTTGCTGAGCTTTAATCCGGCGTGGTTAAAATTTCTGCCGAAGCCGGGAAACTGGATGGTGCAGTTCAAACAAATGATGGGCTTCCCGATGTTGGCGGCGGCAGTGTGGGTGCTATCCTTCACCGGGCCGATGTTTGGCGAAAGTGGCGTGATGTGGCTGGGCGTGTTGCTGGTGTTTGTCGGCTTAACAGTCTGGGTGTTTGGCGAATTTATGCAGCGTACGGTGGCCAAAAATTCCAAGCCGTTAGTGGCCTGTGGATTGTTGTTGGCGGCGGGTTATGCCTTGGCGCTGGAATGGGGGCTGGACTGGCGACATCCGGAAAATCGGACGACCGTAAGCGGTGGCATCGAAGTGAAAGCCGACGGCGTGCAATGGCGGAAATGGAGCCCCGAAGCCGTGGCCGAAGCCCGCGCAGCGGGGCATCCGGTGCTCGTGGATTTCACGGCGGATTGGTGCATGACCTGCAAATACACAAAGGGCCGCGCGATTGAGGTGGATTCAGTGATCAAAAAATTGGCCGAGCTGGATGGCGTGGCTTTCATCGCGGATTGGACCAACAAAGATAAAGTCATCACCAAAGTGCTGCACCAACACAAACGCGCGGGCGTGCCATTGGTGTTGGTGTATCCGCCGAAGGGCGAGGCGATTGTTTTGCCGCCGGTGATGAACGGGCCGGGAAAGGTCTTGGATGCATTGGACAAAGCTGGTAACGCTTCGCCCTGAATTTGTCAGGGACGGCAAACTTATTTTGACCAATGAAAAATCTAAAAATCTTTTTTGCGGCAGCTGCATTATGTGTCGCCGTGGGTTGCCAAACAATTGGGCCGCGCACGCTGCAATCGACGCATCCGCAATATAACCACGCCATCTCGCGCACGTTGGATGAGCAGTTCTTGCTGAACCTTGTGCGGTTGAAATATCGTGACAACCCGTTTTTCCTCGAGGTGAGCAGCGTGACCACACAGCAATCGGTGGAGAGCGAAATGAGCGCGAGCATCAAGTTCCTGCGCGGCGGCGACACGCTCACGCCTTCGGCGGGGATGACGTATAAAGAAACCCCCACTATTTCATACGCGCCATTGCGCGGGGATCAGTTTTTGAAACAAATCCTTTCGCCGGTGCCATTGGAGGCGGTGCTGATTCTTACGCAGAGTGGTTGGAGCGTGGAGCGGGTGGTCAGCATTTGTGTGGAGCGCGTGAATGGATTGGACAACGCGAGCAACGCCTCGGGGCCCACGCCGGCGCGTGAGCCGCGGTTTGAGCAATTCCAGGAAATGGTGGGCATTCTTCGCGAGCTGCAGCTGGCCGACGCGCTGGATTTGGGCGCCGCGCCGGGCGTGCCGGATGCGGATGGAACAGTGCAGGTGGGGAATGGTTTGGTGCTGCGCGTACGTTCGGTGGCCGCGCTGGCTCCGCGCATTGTGCGGCTCAAGGAATTGCTGGGCGTGCCTAATGCAGGAAATGAATTGCGGTTGACGAATAATTTTTTGAATCGGCCGGAAAACGGATTGGCCGTGCGCACGCGGTCGATGATGGGAATTTTGTTTTACCTGTCGCACAACGCCGAAGTGCCCGCGGCCCATCGCGAGGCGGGGTTGGTGACGCGCACGGAGGCGGCGGACGGCACGGCGTTTGACTGGAACAAAGTGACCGGCGGTCTTTTCTGTGTGAAATCCGCCGCCACACGGCCGGCCAATGCATTCGTAAGCGTGGCTTATCGCGGTAAATGGTTTTACCTTGCGGACAACGATCTCGAAAGCAAAAGCACGTTTATGCTGCTCACGCAGTTGTTCAATTTGCAGGCGGGGCAAATTAAAACGATGGCGCCGGCATTGACCATTGGGGTCGGTGGATAAGTTGGGGGTTGAGGCTCGCGGATGAAGCGGGTAGGGTGCGCCGCTTTATGAGCGACACAAAACCATTGGTAGGAGTCATCATGGGCAGTCATTCCGACTGGGCGGTGATGGAGAACTGTGCAAAGCAACTCAAAGACCTCGGCGTACCTTACGAGGCCAAAGTCATTTCCGCCCATCGCACGCCGGAATTATTGCACCGTTGGGTGAACGCTTCCACGGAGAACGGGATGGAAGTCATCATCGCGGCAGCCGGAGGCGCGGCGCATTTGGCGGGGGTGACCGCGGCGATCACGTCGGTCCCGGTGCTGGGCGTGCCGATGAAGGCTTGGAGCACGGAGGGGATGGATTCGTTGCTCTCGATGGTACAGATGCCCGGCGGCGTGCCGGTGGGCACTTTAGCGGTCGGTAAGCCGGGGGCCAAGAACGCGGCGCTGTTGGCCACGGCTATTCTCGGGAATAAGTATCCGGAGTACAAAAAGGCGTACGAGGACTTCCGCTCACAACAAACGGCTGATGGCGAGGCGAAGCAGGATTTGCCCGCGGTTTGAGGTTGGGCGATTTTTTTTTCTGTCATCTTGTTTTTTTTCTCGCCGCGCGGGAGTGGGGTGGGTAGATACGGGCACATTCTTTTGGCAAAGCACGGTTCCTTATACATAATACAGTGAAAATTTTTTCCGGCAGATCCAATCGTCCCCTCGCCGAGGCCATCGCGGAAAGCATCAATATGCCGATCGGCAAGGCCATCATCCGCAATTTCCCCAATGGCGAAACGTTCGTGAAGATTGAGGAAAACGTGCGGGGTGAGGACGCGTATGTGATCCAAAGCACTTGCCCGCCGGCAAACCAAAATTTGATGGAGCTATTCATCATGATTGATGCGCTTCGTCGGGCGAGCGCCAATCGGATTACCGCTGTGTTGCCGTTTTATGGCTACGCGCGGCAGGATCGGAAGGATCAACCGCGCGTGCCCATTAGCGCAAAGTTGGTGGCGAACTTGTTGGTGGCTTCGGGCGTGAACCGCGTGCTCACGTGTGATTTGCACGCCCAACAGATTCAGGGATTTTTCGATATTCCAGTGGATCATTTGTACGCGGCACCGGTGATTTTTGAATACCTCAAAACCCTGGATTTGGGCGACGAACTGGCGGTGGTGAGTCCAGACACCGGCGGCATCAAAATGGCCCACGCGTACTCGCAGATGCTGCACGCGAGCCTCGCGATTGTAGCCAAACGGCGGGTTTCGGATACGGAAACCGAGACCGTTTCGGTCATCGGCAAAGTGCGTGGGAAGACCGTTTTACTGGTGGATGACCTCACGGAAACGGCTGGTACGCTGGTTTCGGCGGCGCGTTTGCTGCGGCGGCGCGGGGCGAAAAAGATTATTGCGGCGGTTTCCCACTGTGTTTTGAATGATTTGGGCGCAAAAAGAATGCGAAAATCAAACATTGACGAACTTATCTCGACTGATACTGTTCCCCGCCCCGAAATCAAGGGCTTAAAGCTGACCACTTTGTCGGTGGCCGGCTTGCTCGGCGAGGCGATTAAACGGATTCACACGAATTCATCGGTCACCTCGCTGTTTGAATTTGATGGAGTGAGGATAGGATAATTTAGACGATGAAAGCAATTGAACTAGCCGCCAATGCGCGCACCGCAAAGAAACGCAACCAAGTCAGAGCCCTCCGGCATACCGGCAGCCTGCCCGCCGTCATTTATGGCAGCGGCAGCGGTGCCGAACAGCTCGAAGTAGATAAAAAAACTTTCCAACGGATGATGGCTTCCACCTCCGCCACGGCGGTTTTGGTGGACCTCAACCTCGACGGCAACAGCCGTTTGGCATTGATTCAGGAAGTGCAGCACCACCCGCTGAGCCGCCAGCCATTGCACGTGGATTTCCGCGAAGTGCGCAGGGACCAGCAAGTGCACGTCACCGTGCCCATCGTGCCCATGGGAGAAGCAGTGGGCGTAAAAGTCGGCGGCGGCAACTTGGAACACGTGATGCGTCAGGTTCACGTGAGTGGAACCCCTGATGCGTTGCCGGAAATGATTGAGGTCGATATCACCGGGCTAGACATCGGCGACACCCTGCACATTAGCGATATTGCTGCGCCCGAGGGCGTTCAAATTTTGGATAACACCGGCAACCCGGTCTTCTCCGTATCGCGTCCGCGCGTGGAAGTGGAAGTCACTCCCGCAGAGGGCGAAGGCGAAGAAGGCGCCGAAGGCGAAGAGGGCGTAGCGGCCGAAGGCGAAGCCAAACCCGAGGAAGGCGGGGGCGACAAAAAGTAACCCGCCGCGAGCGGTGCGCCTACGCCAATGGAGGCAGCACACCTCATCGTGGGGCTCGGCAATCCGGGCGCGAAGTACGAACGCACGCGCCACAACGCCGGCTTCCAAGCGGTGGAACATTTGGCCGCCCAATGGGGTGCCGGATGGGCCGACGAAGAGAAAAAATTTTCCGCGCGGCTGGCCCGGGCGGAAGTGGCCGGTCGCACCGTGCTACTGTGCGAGCCGTTGACGTTTATGAACCTCAGCGGCGAGGCCGTGGGAGCGATTTGCGATTTTTATAAAATCGACGAAGCCATCCGCGTGCTGGTGATTGTGGATGATGCCAACATTGAGTTTGGCGAAATCCGGCTGCGCAAAGGCGGCAGCGCCGGAGGCCACAACGGGCTGCGCTCGATGGAGCAGCACTTGGCCACGCCGGACTATCCGCGCCTGCGCATCGGCGTAGGGCGGCCCGCCGATGACCGGCAGGAACTGGCCAGCCACGTGTTGGGCAAGTTTGGCGAAAGCGAAGCGGAAGCACTGAAACCGGTGCTGGAAAAAGTGGCCGCACAAGTGGATTGCTGGCTGGCCCACGGGCCGTCGCGGGCAATGAATGAATTTAACGGGAAGGTGTTTCCTCCCAAGGCAGACGTAAAAGACGACAACAACAGCGACCAGAAAGAAGAAACAGAATTGTGAAACGCTACGACGGATTATTTATTATCGACACCACCGGCCAGTCCGACAGTGTGGACGAGCACATCACCAAGCTCAACGGCCTCATCAGTGAAGCTGGCGGCAAGGTGACTAACGAACAAAAGATCGGCCGGCGCGGCTTTGTCCGCATCGCCAACAAACGCCATAAGGGCGGCTTTTATGTAAACCTCCAGTTCGAATTGGAAGGCGGCGCTCTGGAAGGACTTCGCAAGGAACTAGACAAACGCCCGGAATTCTTCCGCGCCCAAATCACTCGCTCCACCGGTGCCACACTCGAATTGGCCGCCAGTTAACCCCCGCAACACGCTCCCGCAATGCCAAACTACAACAAGGTCATCTTAATGGGAAACCTAACCCGCGATCCCGAGGTTAAATATACTTCCGGCGGCACGGCCATCGCCAAACTCGGCATGGCTATCAACCGCACGTGGACGAATAAAGAAGGCCAAAAGCAGGAGGAAACCACATTCGTGGAAGTGGATGCCTTCGGCCGCCAAGCCGAGGTCATCGGTCAGTATCTCAAAAAAGGTCGTCCGGTGATGGTTGAAGGCCGCCTAAAGCTTGATCAATGGGACGATAAACAAACCGGCCAAAAACGCAGCAAACTTGGGATCACTCTCGAAGGATTTCAATTTCTCGATTCAGGCGGTGGCGGCGGTGGCGGTGGCGGTGGCGGTGGCGGTCACTCCAGCCAACCCAGCGCTCCGGCAGCATCCGGTGCTTCCAGTGCGCCTTCATCGTCCAATATCCCGGACTTGGACGACGTGCCGTTTTAATATTTAACCCTTTTTAAACCGAAAAGATTATGTCCAAAAAAGAAATCGAAATCATCCTCACCGAAAACGTGGTGAGTCTGCGTGCCGCCGAGGGCGATGTGGTGAAGGTGAAGCCCGGCTACGCGCGTAATTTTCTGTTGCCGCACGGAAAGGCGATCCCCGCTTCTGCCGGCAATCAGCGGTACATCGAATCGCTGCAATCCCGCCGTGCCGAGCGCGAGGCCACCGAGCGCCAGCATATGGAGGAACTCCTCGACAGCCTCAAGAGCCTGCGTCTGCACGTTAAAGTAAAGACTGGCGAAGGCGGCAAAATGTTTGGCTCCGTTACCGCCGGCACTATTTGTGATGAATTGCACAACCAGTTTGATCTCGAATTGGACCGTAAAAAAGTGGCGCTCGCCAAACCCCTGCGCGAGCTGGGCGAGTTTGATGTGAAGCTCAAGCTGCACACCGATTTGGAAGGCGAACTGAAAGTGTTCGTGGAAAGCGAAAACCCGCTGCCCACCCCGCAGTCCGTGGCTGATGAAGAAGCCGCCAAGAAAGCGGCTGCGGAAAAAATCGACGAATAATCGGATGTTTTTCATCGCCGCTCCGGATTTAACCGGGGCGGCTTTTTTATGCCCAGCCCGCTGTGAACAAGCGGGGGGGGACGCCAGCAACTTCGCGTTGCCATTGCAGGGAGCAATCGTGTTCCCTTGGCGCGTATGATTGACACGCCCGAAGGGCCCATTCCGGAACCGCCGATGGAGGATTTGGTGAACGCGCCGCGCCGCGCCCCCAATTCTCCTGAAGCCAAATCCACGCCCGCGGGCCGAACGCCACCCCATTCCATTGAAGCTGAGCAGGGGATTCTCGGTTGCCTGATGCTCGATGCCGCGTCCGGATTAGACTTCTGCCTCGAACGCATTCGCGAGCCGCGACAGCTCAGTGATCCTCCCTCCGATAAAGGCCCGCGCGGCAAGCGCCGGCCGCCGGGCGACACGTTTTTTTATGAGCTGAAGCATCAACTCCTCTTTGAGGCGATGATCGATATCGTGGAGTCGCGGCAGGCGGTGGACATTATCACGGTGAAGCAATTCCTCTCCGACCGCAAACAACTCGAAGCCGTCGGCGGTGTGGCGTACCTCAACACGCTGATGGACAGCGTGCCCTCGGCGGCCAATCTTGAATATTATTTCAACATTGTTTGGGATAAATATTTGCTGCGCAAAACCGTGCGCACCTGCACCGAGATTGTCACCCAAGCCTACGAGCACGAGGGTGAAGTGAATCGCCTGCTCGATGAGGTAGAAACCCGAATCCACGGCATCAACGACGAACGCGCCGGCGACGTCAGCACGGACATGAAAAAACTCGTGCACGCCGCCATCGATCGCATCGAAGAGTACCACGAACGAAAGGGAAAGATTTCAGGTGTGCCTTCCGGCTACAAAGTGCTCGATCGGCTGACCGATGGCATGCACGCAGGCGAGATGATCGTCATCGCCGCCCGTCCTTCGATGGGCAAAACCAGTTTGGCGATGAACATTGTGGAGAACATCACGCTGGACGAAAAAATTCCCGTGGGGGTGTTTAGTCTGGAAATGACCGCCGAGGCATTGGTCACCCGTATGATTTTCTCCAATGCCCGCCTTAATTCCAGCAAACTACGTGAAGGGAAAATGAATGATCGCGACTTTCCGCGCATCAACACCGCGGCCGGCAAACTCCACAACGCACCACTGTACATCGACGACACCCCCGGCCTCTCCATCCTGCAGCTGCGCGCCAAGGCCCGCCGCATGCACACGCAGCATGGCATAAAACTCATTGTCATTGACTATCTTCAGCTGCTTCACTCTACTTCGCGCCGGGCGATGGACAATCGGCAGCAGGAGGTTTCAGAAATCTCCAGCGGCATTAAGGCGTTGGCTAAAGAATTAAAAGTGCCGGTGATTGTGCTTTGCCAGTTGAACCGTGAAATGGAGCGGGATAAAAACCGCAAGCCGCGCTTGTCGGATCTCCGCGAATCCGGCGCGATCGAGCAGGACGCCGACTTGGTGGGACTGCTTTACAAAGTTGCGCAGGACGAGGACGCCGATGGTGCAGATGAAAGCGAAGGGTTGCCTGTAAATTTGTTAATCGCCAAGCAACGCAACGGGCCCACCGGGGACGTGCCCTTCACGTTCCTCAAGCCTTATACGCGCTTTGAGCCCGCCGCGGGAATTAATGACAACGATGTGCCGCATGAAGACTAACATTTTGAAGACCACCGTTTTGGCCCTGTTGTTGGCCGCGCCTTTGATCATCGCCCAGCCGGCTGCCGCTCCTCCCAAGGTGGGGGAAGTCAAAGTTACGCTAACCAGCTTCGGTAGCGGCGATCCGGATATCACCGAAGCATACGTGCGCAATCACATCCGAATTCGCCCCGGTGATGAATTTCGCCCCGGCATGACCAATCCGGGCGTGCATGCCCTGATGCAAACCGGTCGATTCCACAACGTGCGTGTAGACGCTTCAGAGGAAAACGGAAAAATCACACTGACCTTTGTTGTCGTGGCCTATCCTAAAGTGACCTCGGTGGATTTACTGTTGCGTCGACCCGATGGGACGACACTCACCGCTGCATCTTTACAGATTAAAGAAAAAGATTTGTTGAAGAAAATTACCCTGCGCAAAGGAAGCCGTTACAGCGACGCCCAACGACAAGCCGACGCCAAAGCTCTGCGGGAACATTATGAGGATAAGGGCTACTATCGGGTAAGCGTAACTAGCGAAGCTAAACGACAGGAAAACGGGAAGTTATCCGGTGCCGTGGAATATTACATCACCGAAGGTGAGCAATTTCAAATTGAAAACATGACCTTTGAAGGCAATGAAAATTTTGATTCCGATGACCTGATGGATTTTGTGAAAGCCCGCGAACGGCGTCGCTGGTTCAACCCCATCAGCTGGTTCACCAATGACGGACGCATTCGTCCGCTGGAATTACAGGCAGATATTGACCGGCTGGAAACCTACTACCGCAATCGCGGCTATTTGGATGCAAAAGTTCAAGTAGCCCACACCGCCGACGAAGTGCTTGCCGGTGAAACCTACCAACACCACATCAATACGCTAAATAAAGCGCGGGCAGATTTGGAATTATTGGAACTGAGCTTGGCTGATGAAGAGGGCAAAGGAGACGCCGCCGATGAAGATCGTTTGGATTTGCTGGAGGATAAAGTGGATGATCAGGAAGATGTGGTGGACGACGCGGAAGATGAACTGGAAGATTTTCTCGATGACGCCTCATATGTAGACCTCGTTTTCAAAATCACCGAAGGTCGGCGTTATCATGTCGGCACGGTCGATTTCGAATACTACTGGCAAAACGCGCGTGATGGCGAAACCACGCGACTGGACGCGGGGCCCGACGGTGCCGCCAAACCTGATTTCAAGCCGGTGATCCCCAAGCTCACACTCATATCACTCATTCGCATGCGCGAAGGCGAGGTGTACGCTCCCGAAAGTCTGCTTCGCAGCGGCCCAAAATCCGACCTGCGATCCATCAAAAACTATTACGGGCGTAAATCACACATTAACGCCCGCGTGCTGCGGGTGGTTCGGAAACCGGTGACTGGCACCGACAAAATAAATCTCGTCTTCAGAATCTTTGAAGGCAACCCGTTCAATCTCGAACTCGTGCAAATTGAAGGCAACGAGAAAACGAAAGACTTCGTCATCCGACGCGAACTTGCCGTCTCTGCCGGCGAACGCTTCGACTTGGGTCGGGTGGATCGCAGCCGACGCCGGATCGAAGGCATGCAAATTTTTGAAAGCGTGCGCACCTTCCCCCGCCGCGGCCCTGATGCTCGGCAGGATGCTAATCCGGGCGAGACACTCACCGACGATTTGGTCGTGGCCGTGCGCGAAAAGAATACCGGGACCTTTATGATTGGCGGCGGGTTCAGCACGGATTCCGGGGCATTTGCTAACATCATTACGGGGCAGGAAAATTTTGACATCAAACGCTGGCGTCGGCCCCACCTGCTGCAAGGCGCCGGGCAAAAAATTCGCCTCAAAGCCGTGGCCGGCGGCAGGTACAGCAACTACCGGCTGGACTTTGAGGAACCCTGGTTGCTCGACCGGAAACTCAAGTTTACGACTGCGCTGTATGTTGAAGAGATGTCTTATTACAGCTCCAAGTTTGATGTTGATCAAACCGGCTTCACCATGGGATTGGAACGAACTCTGTTGGGGAATGACTTTTTGCGCGGCAAACTTTATTTCACACTGGAAGAAGTCGGCCTCGTAAACTTGGAATCCACCACCTCCACCGAATTGAAAAACGAAGCCGGGCATGACTTCGTGGGATTGTTGGGCGGCCGTCTCGCCTACGATACCCGCGGTGGTGGCGACCTCCCAAGCAAAGGCCAACTCACCTCCTTCGACCTCATGGCTTCCCCCAGCATCATCGGCAGCGACAAACCATTCTACGGCTACCACCTCAAAAGCACTTGGTATTTCAAAGGCCTGCGCGAAGGCCACGTCCTCGAATTGCGCGCCCAAAACGCAGTGGTGGACAGTTTTGAAAGTGGCAAAAACGTGCCCTACCTCTATCGCCATCACCTCGGCGGCTCACGCAATCTGCGTGGCTTTGACTTTAACGAAGTGGGCCCGCGTGGCGACCAAAACGACTATCTCCGAGGCGAAACGATGGCTCACGCCTCAGTCGAGTACAGCATCCCCACGCCCTGGGAAATTCTCCGAATCGCAACGTTTTATGACATCGGTTCGGTCAACAAAGGAGCTTATGATTTTGACTTTGGAAATTACAACGATGACTGGGGCATTGGCCTCCGGCTTCAAATTCCGTTTCTCGGCCCTCTGCGTCTCGACTACGCGTTCCCCATCACCGACGACGGTTACAACGACAGCAGCGGCAACATCAATGTGAATTTTGGCTACACCACACGATTCTAATTTAAACATACTGAACATCATGAAAACCACACTCACAGCACTTTTACTCGCCACGGCAATCCTCCTCCCCATCAGCGCCTCTGCAGCCGGGGAGCAAAAAATAGCCATTGTTAATGTTGAGAAAGTTTTCAAAGGATATTGGCGTACGGATGTCGAAGATCAACGGCTGAAAAAAGAGGTGGAAAACGTAGAGAAACGCATCGCTGTCGAGGATAAAAAACAGGCGGAACGGTTGGCCGAACTGAAAAACATGAGCACGGTATTGCAGAACCCCAATTTGAACCAAGCTGCGCGCGCGCGCCACAAACAGCAATTTGATGTCAAACAACGGGCGTATCAGCAAAGTGGCACGACATTAAATAACTGGAAGGCCTCACAGCAAAAAGATCTCCAGGAAAAAAGTCGCAAGGCCTACGCAAAAATTCGTGAGGAAATTCAGGCGGTCATTTCAGCTCAAGCCAAGAAAAGCGGTTTCACTGTAGTGGTGGATTCCAAAGCCCTGCTATTCTCTTCGGCTGAACTGGATATTTCCACGCAAGTGCTGGCGCAACTGAATATCAATGATCCGGGCAAAGTTGCTCCGAAGAAAAAATAGCGACCGAGTTTCGGTGGGTTAAAAGCAGGTTAGGGCAGGATTTCAACTGCCGCCACACTCCCATTTTTCACCGTGAACCGTGCGGTACGATTTGTTTGGCCTGATTTCATATCGCGAATGGTCAGGCCAGAGAACATCCATATCTCTCCTCGTTTTTGGTTCGGATTACCAAAGGCAGTGGTCAGAATACTGGAGGGTTTCCCAATATAATAAGAGAGTTCCTTCGAGGCATCCGTTCCATTGACTTGCCAGGGGTGGTTTCGGCCGGCCGGTGTTTTTCCGGTCAAAGGGCGGCCATTTAAATCAAAGGCCGCCCGACGCAGCACCTTGCCCCGGATTTTTGTTGAAAGCACCATCACTTTGTTAGTTTTGCCATTGGAGTGAAACGTAATCCACGGCCCCACACGGAATCCATTTGTGTAGTTCGATTTACTGCGCGGTTTGCCATTGGCATACCACCCGTACGCTGGGCCGTTTTTTAGGCCTTGGATGTAGTTCACCCGGTACTTTGTTTGTTTGGCACCGGGATAGGTGACCCGAAACATTCCGTGCCACAATCCATCTTTTATGGGGATTATGGCTTTGGTTCCGTCCTTGTCACTTCTGAACGCATTGCCGGTGAATCGATTTTTGCCTTTGTAATACACGCGCACGACGTTGGTGACCACGGCGGTTGCATTGGTTCGCCGGATATATTTCATGGTGGTGATATCAACCGGAGGCGCCGTGATACCGGCCCCCGTTGTTGTGTTGGTCGGAGCGTTGCCTTGATTGATTTTGGTGGTGCTGATATCCGAACCACCTTCGCCATCATTGCCGCAACCGATCAGTAAAACCGCAAACGCACACAGTACAACCCCAGCAATTTTCATAGCTCCAAATCTACTCCAAACTCCGCCAAACTCAACCATTTTCAAGCTTTCTATAGGTAGTTTATTCTGACTCACTCTGTCGTTTTTGTTCGGTGTCCAATAGTAATGTGTGAGTTTCAGCCAGTATATCAGGAATGCGATCGGCAAACGGGCTGTTCCGAAGGGTTTCGGGCAGCCCGTAATGATCCAATTTTCCAACGTGTTCGCCTGGAAACCAATGATCGCCTTGACCTAGCAAATTGTAGCGCATCTTGCCCCAGTCCACCAAATCCAGCCCTTTGGCGTAGGTCCACAGGCGCAAGATTTCGGTGAGGTTAACCTCGCCCGGCACGTCCACATACTGCGGCAAACCTTCGGGCCAACGGGCGCACCAATCCGCGCCGTGGGTTTCGGTGAGAGCGTCGCGCAGGCGTTTTTCGATTGCGTCGAGGGTGGCGGAAATTGAGTCATCGTGTTCGAGTGCTGTGAGATGGCAGTCAAAATCCGAAGGCTTGGCCGCGCCGCAGCTCAACGTGTGCACTTCCGGTCGGTTCAAACAATAGAGATCATTAAACTGCATCGGGTGCAGCGGCGCACACAGTTCGGTGAGTTTGGGCGAGGGTGCGTACAGTTTGCCACCTTTGTCGTTGGGGCTGATGATGAAGACGCCCATGTCGCGCGCGGCGGCGGCTTCCACGGCTGGCCAGTTGAGGTCGTTCACGAAGTACCAATGGAGGTTCACGTAATCAAACGCCTCGCTCTCGATGGTTTTAATAATGATGTCGGTGGTGGCGTGGGTGGAAAAACCGACGTGCCGCACGCGGCCTTCCTTTTGAAGCCAACGCGCCGCGGCCGCGCAGCCGTTGGGGCCGAGTGACTGGTCGAGAATTTCCTGATTGTTGATGCCGTGCAGTGAAAGTAAATCCACGTAATCGAGTTGGAGATAATCCATCGATTGATTAAACGTATCGAGAAACTCGCGAGGGTTGGCCGAGGGAGCGACTTTGGTTTGGACGATGATTTTGTCGCGCGGAATTTTTTTGAGCACCGGCCCGAGTTGCATTTCGGATGAGCCATACCCGCGGGCGGTTTCGATGTGGTTGATGCCGACCTCGATGGCGCGATGAATCGTGGCTTCCAGGTTTTTCTGGCCGGCCTCGGGCACCTCGCTCCATTCGATATCGCTCCACTTGTGTTGATACCGCATTCCTCCGCAGGAGAACACGGGCATCTCTATGTCCGTTTTACCAAAGCGACGGTATTTCATGGCTCCACAAATTCCAATTCCGGTCGGTGATCAATCAGCCCCGCTTCGTGGGCTTGGCGGAGGAAGCGCGTGATGGTGTCGCGGCCTTTGTCGCCGTAGTCGAGCGTCCAGTGGTTGACGTACATTCCCACGAATTGATCGGCCAATTCCATTCCCATATCGCGGGCGTATTGCAGCGCATGGGCGACGGCTTCGGGGCGATGGTCGAGGCTGTACTGGATGCTTTCGGTGAGCAGATCGCTGATGACTTTGCGTTCGTCGGCGGGGATGCGTTTGTGAATGACATTGCCGCCGAGCGGCATCGGCAGGCCATCGTTTTCTTCGCCCCACCACACGCCGAAATCCTGGCAGCAAACGAGTCCTTCATTTTCGTAAGTGAGCTGGCCTTCGTGAATGATGAGGCCGACATCGGCAGTGCCGGCGTTGACGGTTTGGAAAATTTCATCAAAGGGCACGACGAGGTAATCAATCTCGGCCTTCGTTTTCCCCAGCCACAATTGCAACGCGAGGAAGGCGCTGGTCATTTCGCCGGGGATGGCGATTTTTTTGCCAGCCATCTCTGCGCGTGAAATTTTTCCCGGAGCCACGAGCATCGGCCCGTAGCCATCGCCCATGCTCGCGCCGCTGGGGAGCAGGGCGTAATCGACGCTTACGGAGGGATAGGCGTGGATGCTGATGGCGGTGATATCCAGCTCGCCGCGCGTGGCGCGTTCGTTGAGGGTTTGGATGTCCTGCAGGATGTGCTCGAACTCGTACCCGCGCGAATCAATGAGCCCTTCCGCGAGGGCATAAAACATAAAGGCATCGTCCGGATCGGGCGAATGGCCGAGCGTCAACTTCGTCATCGCCGCGAATGTGGCCGAATGCCCGCGCTCTGTCCAACCATAGATTAAAAATGGCTGGCAATCCGGCGGGGCTCTGGCAGTCTCGCCCTCTGCTTTATCTGGCCATGCGCGAGTATTTCCTTAGACGACTGCTGTTAATTTTTCCCACGTTGTTGGTGATTACAGTGATTGTTTTTTGCATCACCCGCATCGCGCCGGGCGGACCGTTGGAGCAGGCGATGATGGAGATGCAGCAGGTTTCGCTGGAGGGAGGCGGAGGCTCCACCGAAGGCGGGTTGGCGATGAGCAAGGAGCAGCTCCAGCAAATGAAGGAGCTCTACGGCTACGACAAACCCATCCTCGAAGCGTACGTGATTTGGCTGGGGCTCAAACCGCGCGAGTTGAATCGCCGCAATGTGGAATTCAAGGATGGAGAAACGAAGGCCAACGCGAGGATGCGGATTCCGCCCTTTCACGTGGCGGAACTGGATTGGGACGGCGATGGCTATGTGCAACGCGCGGAGGTGCCGGATGGGCTGGCGTCGTACGTGAAGTTCGATCAACTGGATACCAATCGCGACGGGCAAATTGACGGGCAGGAGGCCGACCGCCCCGAAGCGGAAATCGAACGTGCCCGCGAGCGGGTGCATCTCGCGCGCGATGATGCAGGCGGCGTGCGCATTACCAATCCCGATGCGTTGATGGTGAATTGGAAAGTGCGAATGCGCGAGCCGCCTTCGGATGAACCGGATGCCCTGCCCAAAGCGGAAATTTATCGCACGCGCTACGCGGGCGTATTGCAGGGTGACCTCGGTAAATCTTTTCGCCACGGCGAGCCGGTGTCCACAGTGATGCTCAAACGTTTGCCGGTGTCCACTTTCTATGGGTTGCTGACTTTTTTAATCACCTTTCTCGTGTGCGTGCCGCTCGGCATCGCCAAGGCGATGCGGCATAATACGTGGTTCGACAACGGCACGTCGGTTTTCATTTTTATGGGCTACGCCATTCCCGGCTATGTGCTGGGCGCATTGATGATGGTGTTTCTCGCCGCGCGCTGGGAGGTGTTTCCCACGAGTGGATTCACCAGCGAAAATTTTCATGATATGCCGGTGAACCAACTCAACGTATCGGCCGGGTCCAACGAATGGCACGCGCCCAATCATAAATTGCGCCACGGCGAGGAAGTGTGGTTGGAAGGACAACTCCCCCGCACCATACCGCCCGTGGCGGCGGACACGGCTTATTACGCGGAGGTGGTGGATGCCGATTCCTTCCGGGTGTTGCCCGATTGGAGCGAAGGCGCAACGCCAATTCGTGCGGAAATTTCGGCTACAGAAATCCGGATGAAACGCCACACGCCGCGCTGGACGCAAGTGAAGGATCTCGCTTGGCACGCAGTGTTGCCGTTGTGTTGTTATTTGGTGGGCAGCTTTGCGTTTGTGACAATGCTGATGAAAAATCATCTGATGGATAATCTCTCGGCCGATTATATGCGCACGGCGATTGCCAAGGGGGTTCCGTTTAGTCAGGCAGTACGACGGCATGCGTTGCGTAATTCACTGATTCCATTGGCCACCAATCTCGGCCACCAAATTACCATCTTCGTGGCGGGCAGTTTTTTGATTGAAACGATTTTCGACATCGATGGGTTTGGATTGCTCGGATTCAAGTCCGTAATGGACCGCGATATCCCGGTGGTGATGGGCATCTTTTTGCTTTCGGCCACGTTGATGCTCATCGGCAATATTATTTCAGATATCCTAGTGGCGTTAGTGGATCCACGCGTGCGGTTTAATTGATGATGCAACCGGCGACCGACCAACCCGAAACCGCTCAATCGCCCCGCGCGCGCTGGGAGATTGCCGTGTTGTTGTTGGTGGGGTTGGCCTCGGGATTTGCCGTGGGTGGATTTCTCGGCGGCGTGTTGGGCGCGCCGTTAGGGGGATGGTTGCTGAACTCCGCTGAGCCGGGTGCGGGTGTGATTGCCGGCGTTAAGAAGGGCTTCATAATTTTGGGCGCCCTCGGCGCGGTGGCCGGATTGGTTTGGGGTGCGCGCGGGCGGTTTAATCCGCAGACGCGCCGTAAGCTCAAGCGATTTTATTCCATCAAGCGCGGGTACATTTCATTTCTGCTATTGCTCGGGGCGTTCGGGTGTTCGTTGCTCGGCGAGTTGCTGGTCAACAACCGCGCTTTGTTGGTGAGCTATGAAGGGAAACTGTTCTACCCCCTCTCGCCTTTTTCGCGAATACATACTGGCAAGGAATTTGGTTTTCAAAAAGATCGCTCGGGGCAGGATTATACGTTTGAGGTAAACTACCGAGAATTGAAGGAGGACTTTGCCAAACAAAAATCAGGCAATTGGGTGCTGATGCCGCTTGTGCCCTTTAACGAATACGAAAATGATTTTCGCGAAGGCCTGGTGCATCCGGCCGCGCCCAATTTTGCAATGCAACATTATCTCGGCACCGATCGCACGGGGCGCGATGTGTTGGCGCGATTGCTTTATGGCTTCCGTATCACCATGATTTTTGCGTTGGTGTTTATGCTGATGGTGTATTTGATCGGCGTGGTGGTCGGTTGTTTGATGGGTTACTTTGGCGGTTGGGTGGATCTCGCGGGGCAGCGTGCGGTAGAGGTGTGGCAGAACATTCCGTTTTTGTATATGGTCATCATCGTGGTGGCCGCGGTGAGCGACTTGCCGTTCACGTTGCCAGCGTGGTTCAAAATCCTCGTGCTATTGGCGATCATGGTGGTGTTTAGTTGGACGAGTATGACGTATTATATGCGCACAGCGGTGTACCGCGAAAAGGCACGCGACTACGTGGCGGCCGCGCAATTGTTGGGTGCGAGCACGCCGCGCATTTTGCTTAATCACTTGCTGCCCAATACCATTTCCACGATGGTTACCTTTATGCCATTCACCGTAGCCACGGCGATTATTTCGATCACGGCATTGGATTATTTAGACTTTGGGTTGCCCAAGCCCACGCCGAGTTGGGGCGAGTTGCTGCAGCAGGGGGTGGCGAATCTGCACGCGCCGTGGATCGTGCTTTCGGCATTTGTGGCGATGGTGGTGGTGCTCACTCTGGTCACCTTCATCGGTGAAGGCGTACGTGAGGCGTTTGATCCCAAAAAATTTACAACCTACGAATAACATTATGAAAACCACATCCAAATTAAGCGGCCTGATTTTGGCCGCTGCGTTGCTGGCCTTCACCGGTTGCAACGAGAAAAAACTCAAACGCCCCGCCGATGCCAGCACCGGCACGCAACCCGCCGCACCCACCGGCGGGGTGGACAAAGCATTCGCACGTGAATTGGCGCGGGAGTTTGCCCGCGAATTCGCACGCGAACTGGCCAAGCAAAACATCACCTTGCTCGGGGGCGGGGGGGAGACTGCTCCCATTAATCCCGCCCAGCCAACCGGCGCGGCGGTGGAGCTGAATAGCGCGGAGGAAGTGCAGGCTTTTTACGATGCGAATCCAAAGGCGTTTGTGGTGGCCACTGCAGCGGATTTGCCCACAAATTTGCAATGGGAAAACGGCAGTGAACTCAAGGAATTCGCCAGCCCTAAGGCCAAGCGCGGCGGCACGTTTCACGAATATATGGCTGATTTTCCACGCACTTTGCGTTTGGTGGGGCCGGATGCCAGCGGTTCATTTCGAAGTCATATGCTGGACTATAACTCGCTAAATTTGGTGATGGCTCATCCCAATGGCGATGGATACTTCCCCGGCTTGGCGAAAGAATGGGCATACAGCGTGGATCGCAAGACGGTGTATTTTCGGCTGGATCCGGACGCGAGTTATTCGGATGGCAAACCGGTGCGGGCCACGGATTATTTTTTCTCACTGTATTTTTTCCGCAGCGAGCACATCAAAGCGCCGTGGTACAACGATTTTTTCAGCGAGGAAAAATTTCCGAACATCACCCTTTACGACGAGCACACGCTGTCGATCACCTATTACAAAGCCAAACCGGATGTGATCGAGCGCATTGCCGGGGTGCGACCTATTCCAGAACATTTTTATAGCGAACTGGACGAGCAGTTTGTGGAGGATTTTCAGTTCAAGTTCGAGCCCAACACCGGCCCATACGAAGTGCGCACGGAGAACGTGGAGAAAGGGAAATCCATCACGCTCACCCGCGTGCCAAACTGGTGGGCGGACAAAAAGAAGTTTTATCGAAATCGCTTTAATCCGGAAGCCGTGAAAGTGAGTGTGGTGCGCGATCCGGCCAAGGTGTTTGAGCTGTTCCTGAAAGGCGAGCTGGACTGGCACGGCCTTGGACTGCCGGAGTTTTGGTACGAGAAACTGCCTGACGATCACAAACTCGTGGCTGCCGGCCACGTCCACAAGGTGCAGTTTTACAACGATGTGCCGCGGCCCACGTGGGCGTTGCGGCTCAATTCGCATCACCCCGTGCTGCGCAACAAGGACATTCGCATTGGCCTTAATTACGCGATGAATTTTGATGTGGTGATTTCCAAAGTTTTCCGGGGCGATCCGGTTCGGATGAACACCGTGGCTGATGGCTATGGGCCGCGCAGTCATCCAACCCTCAAGGCCCGGCCCTTTTCTGTGGAAAAAGCCAAGGAATATTTCGCGAAAGCCGGCTATACTCGTGCCGGTTCGGACGGCATTCTGATGAACGCCGGCGGCAAACGGTTGTCATTCACCTTCACCACTCCATACAAACGGCTGGAGGACGTGATGACGGTGCTGAAGGAGGAAGCCAAAAAAGCCGGCGTGGAGCTGGAAGTGGAAATTATGGAACGCACGGCCGCTTGGAAAAAGATCAGCGAAAAAAAACATGAAATCATGCTCGGCGCGCTGAATGTTTCCGTGGAAATCGCTCCGCGCTTTTGGGAGCCGTATCACTCCGACAACGCCTACGAGGAGCCCAAGGAAAAACGCTACGACGCCAACGGCAAGCTCCGCGAAGGGCTGAAGCCCAAGCCGGTGACCAATAATTTTTGCATGTTGGCCGATAAAGACATTGATGATCTCATCGAACAATATCGGGTGAGCGAGGACTTGGATGAACTCACCGGACAAGCAAAGCGGTTGATGGAAATGATCCACGATCACGGCAGCTACATTCCCGGCTGGGTGCGCCCGTGGTATCGCGCCGGTCATTGGCGTTGGGTGGAGTGGCCTGAAGGCTACAACGTGAAAGAAAGCCGCGAGCCTTACGAGTTTCACGTGCACTGGATTGATTCGGATATCAAAGCGAAAACACTCCAAGACATAGCCGCCGGCCGCAAATCCGGCCCCGCAACCATTCAGGTTTTCGACCAATACAAAACCGACTAACGTGCCGGAAACCGACTCGGACATCCTGCTGCAGGTTAACAACCTGACCACGGCCTTTGACACCGATGCGGGGCAACTCACCGCCGTGGACGGCGTGAGCTTCGACGTGCGCAAAGGCCGAACGCTGGGCATCGTGGGTGAAAGCGGTTGCGGCAAGAGTGTTACCGCGATGTCGATAATGCGGTTGCTGCCACAACCGATGGGGAAAATTCTGAACGGTGAGGTGCTCTTTGATGGCCGCAATCTGGCCACCGTGCCGGCGGAAGATATGCGCGCCATTCGCGGCAATCGGATCTCGATGATTTTTCAGGAACCGATGACGGCGCTCAATCCGGTGCATCGCATTGGCAAACAAATCTGCGAAGTACTCACGCAACACAATGATCTTTCGCCCGATGACGCATGGGCGCAGGCGGTGGAGATGCTCGACAAAGTGGGTATCCCGTCGCCGGAAATCCGCGCCACGGAATATCCGCATCAACTTTCCGGCGGGATGCGGCAGCGGGTGGTCATCGCCATCGCGCTCGCGTGCCGGCCGGAATTGGTGATTGCCGATGAACCAACCACCGCGCTGGACGTCACCATTCAGGCACAGATTTTGAAACTCATCAACGACCTCCAGCGCGATCTCGGGATGTCGGTGGTACTGATCACGCACGATTTGGGCGTGATTGCCGAGACGTGCGACGAAGTGTGCGTGATGTATGCCGGACGCGTGGTGGAGCGTGCCCCGGTAAGGGAGCTTTTCGCCAACCCGCGCCACGCCTACACGCAGGGCTTGCTCAGCTCCATCCCGCGCCTTAATGGCACGCCCAAGAGTGAGCTGCAAACCATTGACGGCATGGTGCCCGCCCTGAGTGAATTAAAACCCGGCTGCCGCTTCGCCCCTCGCAGCGGCCGCGAGCATGCGCCGGAATTACTGACCGAACGCCAATCCTTAAACGAAATTGCTTCCGGCCATTGGGTGGAAGCTTGTCCTGTTTGCACACGCTGATGAACAACGGCGAATCCATTTTGGCGACGGACGACCTGCGGATGCATTTCCCGGTGAAGGGCGGGGTGTTTCAGCGGGCCGTGGCGGCGTGCAAAGCTGTGGACGGGGTGAGCCTCAACATTGAGCCGGGCGAAACGCTGGGGCTTGTCGGCGAAAGTGGTTGCGGCAAAAGCACGTTGGGCAAAACGATTGCGCGCCTGTACGAACCGACGAGTGGCGGCATCGAATTTGAAGGGAACGAATTGGCGAACCTTTCGCGCGGCCAACTGAAGCCTTTCCGGCGCGAGATCCAAATGATTTTTCAGGATCCGTATGAGAGCCTCAATCCGCGCCACACGGTGGGGGCCATTGTGGAGGAACCGTTTGTGATTCACGAGATGGGCACGCGCGCGGAGCGCCGCCAGTGGGTGGGTGAGCTGTTGGCCAAGGTCGGATTGCCTGAGTCGTCGGCGGGGCGGTATCCGTTTGAATTTTCCGGCGGACAGCGGCAGCGCATCGGCATCGCGCGCGCGCTGGCGCTGAAGCCGCGCCTGTTGATTTGCGATGAACCGGTGAGCGCGCTGGATGTTTCCATCCAAAGCCAAGTGCTCAATTTGTTGATGGAGTTGCAGCGCGAAATGGGGCTGAGTTACTTGTTTATCTCACACGATTTGGCGGTGGTGAAACACATCAGCGATCGCATCGCGGTGATGTACCTCGGCCGCATCGTGGAGCTGGCGCCGGCGGAGGAGATTTACAACAACCCCGTGCACGCCTACACCAAGGCGCTCATCTCGGCCATTCCCGTGCCGGATCCCACGCACGTGCCCGATCGCGTCATTCTCGAGGGGGACGTGCCATCACCGATTGATCCGCCTGATGGTTGCCGGTTCGCCCCTCGGAGTGGATCTCCGCATCCGCCGGAATTGATCGAAACCCTGTCGCCCTTCAAAGAAGTTTCTCCCGGCCATTGGGTGGAGGCATGCCCGGCCTGTGCGCCGGCGTGATAACCTCGCCACCTCGGTAACGTATTGCCACGCAATGGCGTCTATGGTAGACACAAGCGCAGAGGAGTTGTGCAACACATGAAAATAAAAAAATTAAGTTCACGCGGTTTCACTTTGGTAGAAATTATGATCGTGGTGGCGATCATTGGATTATTGGCCGCGGTGGCTATTCCAAACCTGTTGCGGGCCAAAAAAGAGAGTCAAATTACCGGGTGCCGTCAGAATCTCGGGACGATAAAGGCCGCTATCATCCAGTATGGGTTTGATAAGAGTGATGATCACGAGGTGTCGATGGACGATCTGGTAAAATATATGAACCATCCGCCCAAATGCCCCTCTGGGGGTGAATATGAAGTGAGCACGGTGGGCGAAGATCCCACTTGCACCATCGAAGGTCACACGCTCCATAAAGAGGATAAGGAAGAAGAGGAAGAGAGGGAACGTTGATTCGTGGCCGGGCCTGATGAAAAGCGCGGGTTCGGACTCGGTGAATGGCTGCTGGGGGGAGTCGTGCTGGGGCTGGCTTTGGCGGTGTTCTTTCCGTACACGGTGGGCGATAAACAGGATCGCAGTATTTTGATCTGCGTAAAAAATCTCCGTGAGCTCGATACGGCCATGCGCATTTGGCAGCTCAATAATGGAAAGGATACCCTGTCCACCGTCACGTTGGAGGAAATCATTCCGTACTTAAAAGATGGCAAAGCACCCGTGTGCCCGTCCGAGGGGAAGTACATTGTGACCGGCCTCACCAATCCGCCCAATTGCACGATCCCAGGCCATGCATTGGCCAATGAGGAGTAGTCATTATTCCCAATGCGCCCTCAAGGCTTCCGGCGTGTTTCCGCTAGCCCTCAATTCTTTTAAGCTCAATGCGTCGTTACGCTTGGCGAGACGTTCGCCTTTTTCGTCGCACATCAATTCGCAGTGGTAAAACGTTGGCGGCGTGAGGCCCAGCGCGCGGTAAAGCAGCAGCTGCCGCGCGGTGGAGAGCAGCAAATCTGCGCCGCGAACCACCTCGGTAATTTCCATCGCGGCGTCATCCACCACCACGGCGAGTTGGTACGCGGGCAAATCGTTCTTTTGCCAAACGGGGAAATCGCCAAAATCTTTTCCGGAAACAAATGATTGCGGGCCGAAATGGGCATCGGTGAATTCGATGCGTTCGCCCTCGGGCACGCGGAAGCGCCAGTTTTGGTTGGTTGATGGATGAGGGATGAGGGTTGAGGGATTGGAACGGCAGGTGCCGGGGTAGATGGGTTCTCCATCTTCGCTGTGTGGGGCGGTGGTGGCTTCGCGGATGTCTTTGCGTGAACAGGCGCACGGGAAAAGATGGCCGTTGGCGCGGAGTTTTTCAAAGGCGGCACGGTATTCGGGCATCCGTTCGGATTGGTTGACCGGTTCACCTT
The DNA here is from genome assembly GCA_014382585.1 of Limisphaerales bacterium. Classification (NCBI taxonomy): domain Bacteria; kingdom Pseudomonadati; phylum Verrucomicrobiota; class Verrucomicrobiia; order Limisphaerales; species Limisphaerales bacterium. The sequence goes on from JACNJL010000060.1 coordinate 68,467, forward strand.
CCCATTCGAGGCCGAGCCAACGGAGGTCTTCCAAAGTGGTGGCGCGGAATTTCGGTTTGCAGCGCGCGGGGTCGAGGTCTTCGTTACGATAGAGCAGGGTGCCGTTGTGTTGGCGCGCGCGTTCTTGCGCCATCCAAAACGTGCGCGCGTGGCCGAGGTGCAGGTAGCCGGTGGGCGTGGGGGCGAGGCGTCCGCGATAGCTCATGAATCCAAAAACCGTTCGGTGATACCGCCGTAGGCATCGATGCGGCGGTCGCGTAGGAAAGGCCAGTGCGTGCGTGCTTCGTTCACTTGCGAGAGATCCACCTGCACGAGCAGGGTTTCGGGTTGATCGGCGGCGGCTTGGGCGATGATTTCACCACTGGGAGCGGCCACAAAACTTTGCCCCCAAAATTCAATACCTTTTCCACCTGTGCCGCTCGCGTCATCGGTGTCGTCGGCGTCGTCGGCGGGAGCTTCGTGCCCAATGCGATTCACCGCCGCCACAAAACAGCCATTGGCAATCGCGTGGCTGCGTTGGATAGTCTGCCACGCATTGTGCTGCGCGGCGCCTTCGGCGGTTTTCTCGGCGGGATGCCAGCCGATGGCGGTGGGGATGAGGGGGATTTCCGCCCCCGCCCGTGCCCGCCACCCCCCGGGCTCTGGGGACCCTTTGGCCCCGCAAAACAACCCGCCGGTTTTTTCCAACGCGGGTTCCCACCCGCCGGAACCATTTTCACGCGCCTCCCCCCGAGGGGAATAAAATTTCTCGTCAAACACCGGGTCGTCCCGAATGGGCAGCGTGCGGTGAGTGCC
>JACNJL010000061.1:0-32239 GCA_014382585.1 Limisphaerales bacterium
CAGAACCCTCAGGCGCTGCTCAAGCAGGGAGCTAACCTGTACGGCAACCTCGCCACGGCTGGCCCGGCGGGCATCACCACTTCCAGTGCGGGTGCCACAGAAATTCTCAGCAACGCCAAAGCCCCCGGATCTTCCGGAATGGGCCGTATTGCGGCCGGCTCGCTTGAGCTTTCAAACGTTGACATGGCGCGAGAATTCTCTAGCATGATTACTACGCAACGAGCTTTTCAGGCCAATGCCCGGGTGATCTCCACCAGTGACGAGATTCTCAAGGAAATGATGGCCCTTAAACGTTAATAAACAGGCATTAAGCACAGATTTTTAACCCAAAAATGGAGGTAAACCATGGCTGAAGAAGAAGCAAAAGCACCCGACGAAAACGCTGCCGCCGAAGGCGGAGCTCAAGCTCCCGCAGGCGAGGCCGCCGCCGCGCCTGAAGAGGCTGCACCCAAACCACCCGGCATGCTCGTACCCATGCTCCTCACCTCGGTGCTGAGCCTGGGTGGCGCCTTTGCGATTTTCAAATTCGCTGTGGTGCCCTCATTGGTAGGTGGGCTCGCAAAAGTTTTCCAAGATAACAATGGTTCCATCCATTACCACGCAGCGCCCGCGGGTGGCGGCGATGCCCACCCCAAAGGCAAAGATGGCCACGGCGGAGGTGAAGACGGCCACGGCGGAGGTGAAGACGGCCACGGCGGAGGTGAAGACAAAGGCGGGGGCAGTAAAAAAGAAAGCAATCCCGGCACACCCGTACCGATCGTGGAAGAAGGCGAGTTCATCGTGGTGAATCCTTCCGGATCGGCCCGGTATTTGATGGTGGAAATTCTGTTGATTCGGAAGAACGCCGATGACAATGGATTTCCCGATGCTGTCAAAAATAACAGGAAGCGTTTGGAGGCAATGGTGAGCAGCACGCTCTCCTCCATGACCGCCGAAGAAATGTCTGAGTCCACCGTTAGGTTGGGAATGCCGAGTGAACTCAAAGGGCTGTTTCAGGGAATCCTTGGTTCTAGTCATCCCATTAAATCGGTGATCATCCCCAAGTGGGTGATGCAGTAAACCCAAGAACGAATAACCATGAGCTGGCGAATCGATCCAAATACGGAAGTGCGGCTATTTCGGGATATGACCTCCCCGGTCGGCGCACCCGTCCGTTTTGCCGATGACCCCGCGGGCGAACGTGGGGAAGCACTCGAAGGCGGTTCCCCCGAAGAATCCATCCCCGTGCATCGCCCCGACGGCACACTGGAAGATGTGCCCGCCAGCGCCATTCACACCTTCACCGTTGGTAAACAAGCCTCGATGTCCTCCACGGAGGTACATCGGTTTCGAATACAAAACGCCCTGCTTCTGCGGTCGTTGGGCTCCCGTTTATCCTTGTTTTTGCGGAGTGAACTTGCGCTCGAGCAAATCTCGCTGGAAGTCACAGATCTCGGCCGATTCGCCAAAGAAATCGGGAATGACCGCCATATGGTCCTCTTTAAGCTACATCCGCTTGAAGCCATCGGCGCGCTCGACATCGCGAAACCTCTCGGCCTCACCATCGCCGATCGCATGCTCGGCGGTAAAGGCTTTGCCGTCAATCCCGAGCGCACCATCCGTGAAGTGGAAACCGCGCTCATCGATCAGGTCGCCCAAATCGCCCTGCGCGAATGGGCCCAATTCTGGAATTTCGAGGAACCTCTTCGCGCCACCCTGCTCGGTAACGAAAGCGATCCCACTCACATCCCGTCCGCGAGCATGGAGGAAACCTTTTACCACATCGTCATTGATGCCGAAATGGGCGATTGCATGGATCAAATGCAAATGCTCCTCCCCGTCCGCGGCCTCGACCCCTTGCTGCGCCATCTCGCCCAGCAAACCCACAGCGGCTCCGAGGATGAAGAGGAAGAATTTTACGAAACCAATCACGTGAAATGGAAACACATGTACGATAAAGTGCAAGTGCCACTGGTCGCCCAATGGACCGACCTCACCATCCTCACCCGCGAACTGCTGCACCTCAAAGAAGGCGATATCATCCCGCTCGACCCCAAGCGCCTCAACCAGGTGGAAGTGCAACTCGCCGGCCTCACCAAATACACCGGCAGCCTCGGCAGCCTTGATAAAAAAGCCGCCGTGCAAATCAAAGATACATTTAAACCCTAACCCAAAAAGGGAACCAAGCCATGAGTGATACCGAGACAACCGAAGAAACAACCGAAGAGACAACCACTGAGGCTCCAGTGGGAACCGTCGCGCCCGCCAGTGCTGCAGAGGTGCCCGGAGCGCCTTCCAATTTGGATTTCCTGCTTGATGTGCCCGTAAAGCTCTCCGCCGAATTGGGCAGTTGTAAAATGACCATGCAGGAATTGCTGGATCTGGACCTCGGCACGGTGGTGCAGCTGGATAAACCCGCTAACGCGAACGTGGACGTTTATGTGAATCAAAAACTCGTCGCCCGCGGTGAAGTCGTAGTCGCCGAAGACAATTTTGGCATTAGAATCAAGGAAATCGTTGCCAAATCCACTACCTCATAAAAGGATGTATTCCTGATAAAACAGGGATAAAACTCCATATACAGCTTCAATTGTTGGTGTTTTTTCATAAAACACCAGAATATCTCCATTTTCAACAACTGGCACGTCATGTGCTGCTCTGATGGTGTGTTGGCAATGAATGCCGGTCCCCTCGGATGCGAGGAGCCGCCAAGGAAGGCGGGGCCGGAATGGGCTAATACACTAACCGCAACGGAATGCACCAACCTAAGGGTTGAAAATGGAAATGAATCGCACAAGACAAAGGTGGTTTGCTGGGTTACTGGCCTGCGCACTGCTCGTGATGCCCGCCTCGGCGGCCCAGCCTAACTCCACGCCCGCTCCTCCCCCCGCCAAGGAAGCAGCGACATCCACAAACTCTGCCCCCCGCGAAACCTCCGCTGCCAAGCGTCCGGTCTATGGCATAGACAATCCCAGCAAATCATTTGAACCAAAGACCAATGGAATCACCGGCGTGTTTATGCGTTTGATCGGGGCGATGGCGATCGTGATCAGCCTGCTGTTGATTGGCGCGTGGTGGTTCCGCAAATCGCGCCTGATCGGGCTGGTGCCCGCGGCGCAGGCCAATCTCAAAATTATTGAAACCCGCTCGCTCGCCTCCCGCCACGCTTTGCACGTGGTGGAATATGGCGAGCAGCGGTTCCTAATTGCCGATTCGCCCGCCGGCACCAGCTTTCTTACTCACCTTGATGAGGTGGCGGAAGCGGCGGACGAGGAAGCGGCTGACGAACCGAAGCCCGGTTCATTTGCCGCCAAGCTTAAAGGATTTCTGGACCGGAAGAAGTCATGAACACTACGCCTAATGACTATATCGTGACGACCCGGCCGGAACCTCCCCGACCGCGACCCCGCCGCTGGATCTGGCTTGTTCCAGTGCTCCTGCTGGCGGGCGCGGGTGGGCTGTGGGCTCAAGCCGCCGGCGGCACCAATGATGCGTTCAACCTGAACATCGGTATCGGCGGTCTCACCGAGCCGGGCAAAATCAACATCGCTATTCGAATCGTGTTTTTGATGACGCTACTCACCGTGGCGCCTTCATTGATTATGTTGATGACCTGTTTCACACGCATCGTCATCGTATTTTCATTTTTGCGTAATGCCCTCTCGCTACAAGGCGTGCCGGCTAATCAAATTATGGTAGGCTTCGCGTTGTTCATGACGTTTTTTATTATGCAGCCGGTTTATCAAAAAATTGATGCCGAAGCGATCCAGCCCTATGCCGAAGGCCAGCTGGGCGGCGGTGCCGCGCTGGATGTGGCGAAAGGGCACTTGAAAGATTTCATGCTGCGTCAGGCCCGCCCACGGGATGTGGAATTTTTTGTGGGCCTCGCCAAGATGGGCCCCACTAAGGTGGAAGATCTGCCGATGACGGTGGTGATCCCGGGCTTTATTCTCAGCGAATTGCGCACAGGATTTCAAATGGGATTTCTGTTGTTCATTCCGTTTATCTTAATTGATTTCGTGGTGGCGATTGTTTTGATGAGCCTCGGACTGCTGTTCCTGCCGCCGGTGACGATCTCAATGCCGCTGAAAATTCTCCTGTTCGTTCTGGTGGATGGCTGGACTTTGGTGGTCCGCTCTCTTGCCCTGAGCTTTGGGACTTAACTGAAAGAGTAAAATTGAAAGGAATAATATGAGTCCGGATTACACTGTAGAAATATTGAAAGGGTTGATGAGTCACGTACTGATGATCGCCGGCCCGCTGTTGCTTACCGGTTTGTGCGTGGGGTTGACGGTGAGTTTGTTCCAGGCCGTCACCTCGCTGCAGGAACAAACGCTCACGTTTGTGCCCAAGGCGTTGGCAGTGGGTGCGCTGTTGTTTCTCATCATGCCGTGGATGGTGCGCACGGTGATGGATTACACCCGCGAAATCATTGAAAAAATGCCAGCCATGGCCGGATAATGGTGGAGATTTTTCTAGTTTGGTTTTTGATCTTCGTGCGGGCGGGCGCGATGCTGTACATTTTCCCGATATTCGCCGCCGCGGCTATGCCCGTTCGGCTGCGGCTTGCGGTTGCGGGTTTCCTTGCGGTGTTGACGCTTCCGGGAGTCATGCTGCCACCAGAAGTCATCCAATTCACGCTGTTTGAATTTGTCTTGTTAGTGGGCAAAGAAGTGATGGTTGGATTGATGCTGGGTTATGTGGTTCGCCTCATCATGTTTTCTGTGGCCTTGGCCGGTCATTACATTGGCACGGAAATGGGCTTGCAACTTTCAAGCCTGATCGCGCCAGGTGAAACAGATCCCTCACCCACTCCCAGTGCCATTCTCTCGCTGTTGGCGGTGATGCTGATGTTCGCGCTGGACGTGCACTTTGAATTGCTGTTGGGCTTCCAGCAATCTTACGGCGTGTTGCCCATTGGTGGAGGGCAGCTTTCGGGCCCGCTGTTTAGCGCGGTGACAGCTATGTGCGCGCATACCTTCGTGATCGCCGTGCGCATCGCGGCGCCGGTAATCGCCGTGGGGATCGTGGTGAGTTTGCTATTGATGGTGCTGGCGAAAACCATCCCGCAAATCAACGTGTTCATTGAGAGTTTTTCGGTGCGTATTATGGTGGGCGTGTTTCTGTTTGGATTCACGATCTCCATGGCGGCGCGGCAAATTGCCGAGTACCTGTACAAATTGCCGGATGATTTTGTGGTGGCCACGCGGCTTATGGGATTGGGAGGATAAATCATGGCGGAAAACGAACAAGGCCAGGAGAAAACCGAACAGCCCACCGCAAAAAAAATGCAGGAGCTGGTCGAGGGCGGCCAATTCGCGAAGAGTCAGGAAGTATCAACGCTGATTCTACTGGCGCTGGCGCTGATGGTGTTCACCATTATGGCACCCAAAATGGTGGCTGTTTTTCAGGTGTACCTCGTGAGCACCATTCAGCAAATGAGCACGTTGCGGATGACCGTTGAGTCGTTCCCGGGATTCTTCAACCAGTTTATGATCGTGGCCGGCAGTTTGATTTTGCCGGTGATGTTTGCGGGGGTAATGGCCGGCATCATCGGCGCGGGCAGCCAAAGTAAATTCAAACTAACGCCCAAAGCCATCGAGCCAAAGTTTTCAAAGCTCAGTCCATTGAAGGGCTTCAAAAATATTTTCAGCAGCAAATCAATTGCAAAGCTGTTTGTGAGTCTTGCAAAATTTGTAGTCATTTTTGGCTTCACGTATCCAGTGTTGAAAGAGGTGCTGGATGACCCGGTTTTTTACTCCGCCATCGATGTGAAACATCTGCTGCTGTTCATGGGCCAAACCGCGCAGAGCGTGGGCTTGCGTGTGGTGGCGGGCATGGTGGTGATTGCCGCGGCGGACTACGCATATCAGGTTTGGAAAAATGAACAGGATAGCCTGATGACTAAACAGGAGGTGAAAGATGAAACCAAACAAGCCGACGGCAATGCCCAAGTCAAAGGCGAACAAAAACGCCGCCGTCGGCAAATGCTTATGGATTCAATGCAGCAGGAAATCCCGCAGGCGGATGTTATCGTCACCAACCCCACGCACTTGGCCATTGCGATCAAATATGATCGCGATGATATGGCCGCGCCGCGCGTGGTCGCCAAGGGCGCGCGTTACAATGCCCTTCGCATCCGCGAGATCGCCAAGCAACACGACGTGCCCATTGTGGAGAATAAACCGGTGGCACGGCTGCTCTTCAAGCACTGCAAAGTGGGCCGCGAGATCATTCCCGAGATGTTCGCCGCCGTGGCGGAGATTTTGGCCTACGTTTACCGCACCAATCGTTACCGGTATTACACTCGCGGACAACGGGTGCCGACGGATTAATTGGGCGAAAAAGCTAAAAAATGACAAATTTCACCCAAAAATCAAAAAAACTGGCATCCCAATTGCTGCGTGGTGAGGGGTGCGCATGGATGCGCGCTTTGACGGATTATCCGAAAATGACTGAAAATCAGCCAGCAACCCACGCCCTGGGAGGGCGTCGCGCGGTATGAGTAACGGCCAGGCACCCAAAAGCATGCCTTGGGCCGATATCGGCTTGGTGGCGTTTGTCTTCAGCGTGCTGCTGTGGATGGTGCTGCCGCTGCGCCCGTGGATGCTCGATCTCTTGCTGGCGGTCAGCATCTCATCCGGTTTGCTGGTGATGCTGGTCATCATTTACGTTCGCGAGCCTTCCGAGTTTACCGCCTTCCCCACGCTGCTGCTGATCATCACGTTATTTAGATTGGGGATTAACGTCGCCTCAACGCGCCTCATTTTGGGCGAGGCGCAGGCGGGCGAGATCATCCAAAAATTTGGTGAAGTAGTCGTGCAAAATAATTATGTGGTCGGCTTCGTGGTGTTTATTATTCTCACGCTGATCAATTTTGTGGTCATCACCAAAGGTGCCGGCCGCATCGCGGAAGTGGCGGCGCGGTTTACGTTGGACGCTATGCCCGGCAAACAAATGGCCATCGATGCTGAGCTGAACGCCGGGCTCATCAAGGAAGATCAGGCCCGCACACGCCGCGAAGAGCTGGCGAAGGAAACCGACTTTTACGGATCCATGGACGGTGCCAGCAAGTTTGTGCGCGGTGATGCCATCGCGGGCATCATCATTACTTTGGTCAACGTCATTGGCGGCATTGGCATCGGAGTGATCCAGCGCGACATGGGCGTGGGCCAGGCGATGCAAACTTACACCATCCTGAGTATTGGGGATGGCCTCGTCTCGCAGATTCCCGCGTTAGTGATTTCCACAGCAGCGGGTATTTTGGTGACACGCACGGCAGACAAATCGAGCCTCGGCCAAACACTGGCCACGCAGCTTTTTCTGCAACCGAATGTGCTGAAAATTCTTTCGTTTACGCTGCTGATTCTCGCCGCATTCGCGTTGGTCACGGGTATTCTGCCCTGGGTCCCGTTCTTGGTGATGGGTGGCGTGTTTTATTTTATGTACTCTAATTTTCAGGAAAGGGGTATGATTGTGGAGCGGCCCGCCGGCGGCGGAACGCCCCCCGGTTTGCCCGATGGCGGCGGAGCCGATGGTGATGGCGGTGGCGAAGGCGCTGAGCCGTCCGGCCCCGAAAAGCTCGAGGAATTACTACATCTGGACACATTGCAAATCGAGCTGGGCTACGGGTTGCTCGCCTTGGCGGATCCGAAGAAGGGTGGCGATGTGCTGGAGCGCGTGACGAGTGTCCGCCGGAATTTCGTGCAGGACATGGGCTTCATCATTCCCGCCGTTCGGTTGCGGGATAATTTGGAACTGCAGCCCAATGAGTACCGGTTTATTTTCCGAGGCCAAATGATTGCCACCGGCGAAGTGATGCCCGGCTATTGGTTGGCGATGAACACCAATAACAGCACCGAGGTGCTGCCGGGCGTGCAGACGACTGAGCCGGTATTCGGCCTGCCGGCAACGTGGATCACCGAGGTGGAACGCAAGAATGCCGAGGTGGCCGGCTACACCGTGGTGGATCCGGCGTCGGTGTTGGTCACGCATTTCAGCGAAACAATCAAGCGCAGCTGCCACCAAATTCTCAGTCGGCAGGACGTGCAGGTGTTGCTCGATAATTTGAAGGAAGATCATCCGGCACTGGTCAACGAACTGGTGCCCAACCTCCTCTCGGTGGGGCAGGTGCAGCGCGTACTGCAAAATCTGCTGGCCGAAGGCGTATCCATCCGCAATATGGTGGGCATCCTCGAGCGCGTGTCCGACTACGCGGCCACCACGAAAAATCCTGATGAACTTTCCGAACAAGCCCGCCGCTCCATCGGGGTGCAGGTGGTGAAGCCGTACCTCGACGAATCAGGCAACCTGCCGGCCATCACGTTGGATCCCTGGCTTGAAGAGGAAATGGTGAAAGGCATCCGTCCCTCGCAAAACGAAATGCAACTGCTGATCGATCCCAAGATCGCCGAGCATCTTTCGCATCAACTGCATCAGGCCATTCAGCCGATGATCGCTGAGGGCAAACCGCCGGTAATCATTTGTTCGGCTATGATTCGGGCTGGACTCCGCAAGTTCTTTGCGGCGAAGTTCCCCGAGTTGGCGTTCCTCAGCTACGAGGAGCTGCCGCCGAAGATCGAGATTGTGCCCGTGGCGGCAATCCCGGCCATTCAATAAATGGTGGCCGGGCGGCCACGGTTCATCTGCCGAATGAATGTTGTCAAACTCATCGCCGATTCACCCCAGGACGCGCTGGAAAAAGTGCGCGACGAACTGGGTGTCGACGCAGTGATCCTCAACGTGCGCCCTGTGCAGGCGGGTGTGCTCAAGCGGATATGGGAGGGGAAACAAGTGGAAGTGCTCGCCACAAAATCCACCCCCGAACGGTCTGAAAAAGAAGCGATGCTGCAACTGGCCCAACGCGTGGGTGAGTTGGAAGAGGAACTCACCGAACGCGGGAAGGGCGCGGTGTTGCGAGGCGGTGCTCCCAATGCCGACGCCAAGCTGCCAGCCAAGCTCGCGCAATTGATTGCCCAAGCGCAGGGTGGCCAGCCCGAAGTGGCGGCCATGCCCGCGGTGCAGGTTTTGGAGGAACTGGGGTTGCTGCCTTCGCACGCGCGTTGGCTTTCAGCGCAGGCGCGGAATTTCCTGGGCGGCACCAAGCCGCGCAATCTCATTGAGGAAATGGAGCTGCTGCGCGATGTGCTCTCGGAGTATTGGAATCAAATCGCCCAGCGCGTGGAGAAGCCTGGCAATCCGGTGCGCGTTTTGGTGGGCCCACCCGGCACGGGCAAGACCACTGCGCTCTGCAAATGGATGACGCAGGAAGCCTTGGTAAACGGCAAGCCGGTGCGCGTGTGGCGGCTGGATGGTGACCGCGGCAACACGGCGGAGTTTTTGAGTTTGCACGGCGAGCTGATGCAAATTCCGGTGGAGCGTTTTTGGGACGACAACGATCAGCCACCGGAAGACACGATTCGGTTTGTGGATATGCCCGGCGTGGCGATCAACCATCCCGATGCGCTGGAAGCTCTCTCGCGTGGACTGGCAGAATTACCGCCGCTGGACATTCAATTGGTGCTCAATGCCTCGTATGATTTGGGTTTGCTGCTGCGACAGGCGCGCGCGTTTTCGCATTTACCGCTCTCGGGCATTTTGCTGACGCACATTGATGAAGCCGAGCGCTGGAGCAAAGTGTGGAACGTGATGCTGGCCACGCAATTGCCCATTTCATTTCTCTCGGGGGGGCAGGATATTCCTGGCGACTTTCACCGTGCCATTCCGGAAAATCTCTTCGACGCCTTCGTCAACGCCGGCCTGCAAGCGCCTTCGCCTGCGGCGGGTTGATTTTGTAGCCCGGGCCGGTGGGCCGGGCTACATAGCCGCTTTCACCACGCCTCCTGCGAGTTGGGAGGTGCGCAGTTCGGCGCCGTAGTTGAGCAGGCAATGTTGAATTTCTTCCATCACATCATCCCACTGATTGGTTTGGCTTTGGCGGAAGAGGCGCATGGTGGGATACCACGGGGTGTCGTTGCGATGCAGCCGCCAGCGCCAATCGGCGGCGTGGGGCAGGAGCGTCCATGAAGGGCGCCCCAGCGCGCCGGCGAGGTGGGCGGTGGCGGTATCCACGGAAAGCACGAGGTCGGCCTGGCTGAGGATATCGGCGGTGTCGGCAAAATCGCCGATGTGATCGCGCAGGTCGTGCACGTTGGAGCGTTGATTCATATCGGCCACGGCGGTGGCGTCGGCATTGATTTGCACGCTGTAAAATTGGCAGCCGGGGGTGTCGAACATATTTTTGAACAGCGAATAGGGGATGGATTTTTTCTCGGTGATTTCGCTGTGCGGCGCGCTGGTCCAGGTGACGGCGATGTGTTTGTAACCGGGTTTGTAGCCGGGGAGTTTTGATGGGGAAGTTTCGACAGGGCTGAGGTAAGGGGGGCTGTGGTGATCGGTTTCGCGTTGGAGCTTGAGCAGTTTGGGCAGGCTCATCAAGGGGGCGTGCACGTCAAATTTTGGAAGGCTGTCGCCGGGGGCCACCACGGAATCGAGCTCGGGGACGCCCTTGAAAAGGCGTTTGAGCTGGGGCTGGCATTGAAGGGAAACTCGGTTGCGGGCGCGGGCGAGTTGGCGGGCGAAGCGCAGGAACATAATGGAATCGCCGAAGCCCTGTTCGGTGTGGAGTAACAGGCTGCGGCCTTCGAGGGGATCGCCACGCCATTCGGGGGCGTCAAATTCAGGTTTCTTTTTCTGACGGGCTTTCCAGCGGTATTCGTAATCGCGCCAGCCTTTGGCGAAGTCGCCGAGCATGAGGCAGGCGAGGCCGTGGTTCCAGCGGAGGTTAGGGTCATTGGGCTCGTAGTACAGCGCTTTGCGATATTCCATCAGCGCCTCGGGCACGCGATTTTGTTCCTCCAAAATCCAGCCGAGATTGACGGCGGCATCGGCGGCTTCGGGGTTGATGAGCAGTTCCTGTTTGAGGCAGGCCTCGGCGGCGGTGATGTCGCCGAGGAGTTGGTGGGAATTGGCCATGCCGAGGTGGATGCCTTGTGCGGAAGGTTCGCGGCGGGCGGCGGCTTTGAAATGTTCGAGGGCTTCGGTGGGGCGGATTTGTTTGAGGCGGGCGGCGCCGAAGTTGTAGCGCAGTTCGGGAGAATCGGCACCGAGGTCGAGCACGCGGGAGTAAACGGATACGGCAAGATCGAGCTCGCCCATCTTCTGAAAGAAGAGGCCGAATTTCTTGAGCGTCTCGGCGTGACTCAGGTCGCGCGCGGAACTGCTGTTTTCAACTTCCGTGTTGATTCTCATAATACCACCTCACGAGCAGCACTTGCTCGATGAGTCCATCCTTGGACGTGGTTGACAGCGCTATTAGCTGTTTGTCGCTACCTATAAGTCGGCAGAAAAGGGGGGCGGCTTTAGGAATTAATTCTTTTTTTGGATGGAAACCCCAAAAAAACCCAAAAAAAACGCCCGACCGCTGTAAAACGGCCGGACGCGTAAAAAACGCTGCTTTTGGCTATCTTTTACGGGGTGCGGCTTCCGCGTTCTCAGGCTCGATTTCGATGCCTTCAATTTCCGGTCCTTCCCCTTCAAAGCCGATTTCTCCGGCCATTTCAGCAAGTTTGATCGATAAATCGATGAGCTGCTTCAAGCTGTTGGTTTTTTTGTCTTTAAAGGTGAGCGAGGCATTCATAGACGTCATGTCGCTGGTGAAGGAGGCTTCATCGAATTTGCGAAGGATATTGACTGCCTGCGCAGCCTCTTCATCCCCCTCGGACATCACTTCAATGACATCAGCGATTCCGGCGAACCGCACAAATCCGCCGGCCACGTGCTTGCCAAGCATCGCGCGCTTATTGCCCTTCACAGGATTTGCTACTTTGCCTTCGGCTACGGCATTCGCGTGTTTTTTGGAAGTGATAAAGAGAGCCTTTTGGTTTTGGGCGAATTGTATGCCAAACATCCCTTTCAGCATAGTCATGCCTTCCTGCAGTTTCTCATTGTTGATGAGTTTGTTGGCGGCCACCCAGTTGTCCACGGTAAGGCCCACGAGAAATCCGACGGCCGGTGTGGGGCCGAAATCGCCTTCGGCCATTTCCAAGCTGTCCCAACTCAGGATGAAGTCGCCCTTGGGAATGGATAAGAGATCTTTGAGCGTCAGGCCGATTTCGGCTTCCATCATGGCGAGCACCTCTTCAAATTCAGGTTGCTTCAGCAACAGGGGCAAGATGTCTTTATTGAAGAATTTCCGAACCGCGGCCATGTTAATCGATTCGGCAAAGGCCGCGATGGTGTTTTGTGGCACGAGGTCTAGCAAGGCAGCATCCGCGCCTTTGCCGGCCAACCCGGCGAATTGATTTGCTTCTTTGCCGAAGCTGATGGACAGATCCGAATTGATTGCGCCGGGCTCAAAGCTGAGTGTGGCCGAGTAGGTGAGGTCTTTGTATATGTCATTGACCAACTTGGACACGGGATCCTCGCCGATGGCAGCATCCATAATGGTGAGTAGCTGGTTGTAGTCAAACCACGCTCCAATATCATACTTTTTCTTGAGATGCTCGCTGAGGCTGTTGCTCGGTTTGGAGTTTCCGTTGATGCGTGCCTCGAGCATGGCTGGCACTTGCAAAACCTTCGCCTGATCGCTGGTGCCTACAATGACAAAGACTTGATCAGTGAAGCCCATAGCCACAGGCATGCCGGCCATGGCGAGCTGTTTGAAGCCCTTGGCTTCGGCTACTTTCAACGGCAACCCGGTGGTGGCGATGATCTTGTTGATGGTTTTCTCCAGAGTCGCGGAATCCTTAACCGCCATCAACAGGCCACCTTCCACGAGGGGTTCGGCGCCAAAATCATTATCCTCTGCGGGCGGCAGGATATTCATAAACACGTGCGCCGGTTGGGCGATATCCAACCCGCTGGCGGCGGGATCTTTGAGAATCGAGATGGCTAATTCGTCATTAACTTCAGCCATGATCTGCTCAAAGATTTTGGATTTGAGGAATTCTTTGTGGCCGCCTTTTTCGAGCAGTTGCTTGACGTTGGCAGAGAAAAGCATGGTGAGTTTCTGAGGCAAATGAGCAGCCAATGTGCCTGCGCCCGCGGCGGGTTTGGAAACCGGATTGGCTGCCGGATCCGTATTGGGCGTCGTAACGGGGGGCTGCGCGCTGGTTGGGGGTTCAACGTTTTCCGCATTCGCCGACGGGCCGGTGCCGTTGCCGTCATTTTCAGGGGGTTCTGTGGTTTTTTCGCCGCACCCGATCCACAAGCCGGCCATCACCAGTAGGGTGGGAATCCAGAGAAAAAGTTCACGGGCCATACGCCCACTATTTGCCTTGAAGGGAGTCTGCATACGCCCATTATAAGGAGGGGACCTATCGAGGCGAGATTTATTTTTGATCATTTGTTTCATCGATTTGGCTACGCAAATGGGCGGGGCAGTGTTACAAAAATCAAAAAAAAATCATCGGGCTGGCACAAAAAAATAACCGTGCTAAATTTCGGTGATGCGTGAGCGTACGGCATGGATTTTGGGAGGCATCGCAGCTGCGTTGCCTATTGCGGGGCTACTGGTGTGGCTGAATTTGGATGGCGACAGCGGTTCGGTGGAGATTCCATTTTTACCCGAATCGCCCGCCGCGCCGAGTCACCCACGGCTGCAGGTGCTTGATGAGCCGGGGCGGTGGGAATCAGAAAGCTCCGCCTCCAATGCCGTGGTCACTAACCGCAACACCTGTCATCTCGATGCCCGTTGGGGGCTCAATGGGCACTGCCTGTTTTTGGAGGAAAAGGTGTTCAGTCCTTCCGGAGCGATTACCTACGAATTTGCCGTTAAACATTACAACGCGGAAATCAACATGTATCATTACACGGTGGTGCAGGATGACGGCTATGTGCGCGGGTTTGTGGGCAATTGGAAGGTGGGCGCGGGCCGGCTCGAATGGGAATCGGTGTATTTACCCGGAGCTCCGGAGGACGTGGTCCAGCGCATGAACGAGATGCAACTTGCGCCTGGTAAACGGGAAACGCGGGTAGAAATAACACGTGCCGGACAATTGGAGGGATCCGCGATCACGCAGGCGGCGCGCAAGGGCAGCGCCCCGACCGAGCTGCCCGCAGTACCCGCCACGCCTGAGCTGGCCCGGCTGGGCCGCGGCGGTGTTTGGAACGAGTCGGAAACCTCCACCCTTAATGGCGAATCGGAAACAATCCGCATGACCGGTCGCGCCCGTTGGACACCCGGTGGCCGCGCTTTGTTGTATGAGGGCGTGATCACGGGCCAGGAGGAGGATCAATATTTCATGTGGATCAAAACTTATGACCGCGAGTCGGGAGTGTATCGGTTCATTCATTTTCACACCGATGGGCCGGTGGATCATTTTGAGGGGAAATGGGAGGAAGCCTCCAAGACCATCACTTGGCGATCAATCCAGCCGCCGGGGGAATATCTCATCCGCGAAACATTTGTCAGCACCTCACACCGTAATTGGCACGTAGAGGCGTACGACGACAAAGGCCAACGGTATTACTCAGCCGACGGCGAGAGCCGGTTAAAAGAGTAGCGCTTACGATTCCACTGCTGCTCATGACACGAGCGCCGCTTCGCTCAACACCTGACCGGCGGTGGGTAGCGTGGCGGTGAGTGTTTTTAAATTTTCTGTGAGTTTCTGAATCGGCGCTTCGTGCCCGCGCTCGAGCAGACGGCGTGTCCATTCCACAAGCGCCAAACTGACGGCCTTTTCGTGATCAGCATCGGTCAGCCGGGCGGGTTGGCCGAGGACAAACCGGCAAAGCAACCGCGCCGCTTCGTTGGCCGGATGTTTGGGCAAGCCTTCAAAAAGGGGCAGGGCGTTTTCAAACTGGCCCGCCGTGAGCAGTGCGATGCCGCGTTGCTTAGAAATTTCCGGATGCTCCGGATGATCCTGTGCCGCGCAATCGGTCCAGTGCAGCGCAATCTCGGTATCGTTCAAATGCCCGTTCACGATATTGCAGCCGAGGCTCCACAGCGTGGGCGTCATCACATCTTTTTCAATCGCTGCGAACAACAACTGCACCGCTTCCTCGGCGCGATCGTTCTTCACGAGAAACGTGCCCAACCCGTGGCGCACGCCCGCCGCATCCGGTGAAATCTCCAGTGCTTTTTGGAAGGCTTCCGTGGCACCATCCGCGTCTCCCGTTTCGGCCAAACTATCGGCCAGCAAATGATACGGCCCGTGCGCTTCCACGCCACGGAAGCGCGGGGTAAAGGTCTGTTCTTCACTTTTCTCGATGCACGCGTGCAGCTCCGGAATCGCCTCGGCGTGCCGTCCCTGTTTGATGAGCCCCAGCGCAGCCACGTAGTGGATGGACGCGGTCGGCCCGCAATCTTTCGATAATTGACTATGCGCCACCTCCAAAAGTTCGTCGTATTTTTCCGCCTGCAACAGGTGAAAGCAAAACATGCTCACCAATCGTTCGCGCACCTCGGGCATCACGTGCTGCGGCTCGTGCTGTGAGAGCACTTCCATCGCGTGGCGATTCTGTGTGAGTGCTTCCTCGATGCGGCCGTCATTAAATAAATCCAGCGCGTAATTCATCAGCAACGCCGGTTCATCGGGCATTTCCTCCACGGCTTTATCCAGCAGCCGGAGGTTGCGCTTCACTTTGTCGCGAGAAAGTTTCACTGAAGGATCGTACCCGAAATGCAACAACCGCGTGCGGCCGATGCCTGAATCCATCCCCCAATGCCCCTGACGTACGATGATGGATGAAAAAATCTGCTCGTGCACGCGCCCCACAAAGTGCAGTCCCGGCGCGTTGCGAAACAGGCGCGGCACATAGGTCACGCCGTCGCCGGTTTGCTGCAGGGTTTGATCTTCCGCCCGCATAAAGTTTGCCAGCGGAATGCGGAAGCCCAGTTGGTTTTCTGAATACAAATCGCGAGCAAGATCGTCGTTGCCTTCGGGATCCAAAATTTCATCCGCATCGAGAATCAAAACCCAATCGCCGGTGACGTGCTCGAGTGAATAATTCCGGGCATCGGAAAAGTTTTCGTTCCACTCAAAGTGATGCACCTCCGCGCCGAGCGATTCAGCGAGCGCCACGGTGCGATCGGTGGAGCCGGTGTCCACCACCACCACTTGGTGCGCAAGGTCTTTGACAGATTTAATGGCTTGGAGGATAAATTCCTCTTCGTCCTTCACAATCATACACACCGAAAGCCGCGGGGTTTCGCTGGCGGCGGGCGGTTCGGGCCACGCGATATCCGTGGTCGTGAGCGCGGGCTTTTGTTTGAGGTTGGCCTGCACTCCAACGGGCACATCCCATTTCGGGGAGAGCGCGAGCAACCGATCGAGGCACTGCAGCGCGCGCGCTTCATCGCCGGCGTCCAGCGCAATCTCGGCAAGATGCAGCCATGCCTCGGGATGGAACGGCCGACGCGCCAAACAATCCAGCGCAGCATTCCACGCCTCAAGATGTTCGCCTTGATTCAACAAATCCTGCGAAGCAACAAGGCTGCCCACCAACGCCGCGGGCGGAAGGTCGCCATCATTTTCATTGGAAACCGTTTCGCGTTGTAGTTGTTGGACGGTCTCGGCTTTCACCGTGCCATTATTTTGTGAGGGAGTTTCGGGTTCGGCGGATTCATCCGTCGGCTCGGCCAACGCTTTCAAATTACTGGCGGCGGTGGCGTTGTAAGGATCAATCTCCAGCGCGCGGCGGAAGCACGAGACGGCCAGCGCGTTGTCTTTCAATTTATGAAAACACATTCCCAGCGCGAGGGTGGACTCCACTTCTTCCGGGTTCGCCTCCAACACACGGGCGTAAAGTTTGGCGGCTTCAGGGAATTCGCCAATGCGGAATTTTGCCGTGGCCAACAGCTTGAGGCCGGTGCTGTTTTCCGGATCAATCTCGAGCAATCGGCTGACGTGTTCGTTGAAGAGATGGACGTTGCCGTCGAACAGCGCCGAAGTAGCCGCTTGCGAATGCGGCGCGGCATCGTCCGGAGTGATTTCGGTTAATCGATGATAAATCTCCGCTGCTTCTGCGTAGCGTTTCTCACGGAAGAATAGATTTCCAATCGCGTTAAGTAGCACGAGGTCATCCGGATGCGACACCAGACCTTCCTCAAGCGCCAGGCGCGTGCCCTCCACGTCGCCGGTTTCTAGCGTTTGATGCGCGTGGATGAGGATGCGTTCCACGTCAGACTCAACGGACGCCAAGGCATCGTAAGGCGAAACGCTGGATTCAGTTTCGGTTACCGTTTCCGTGGCCGGTTCGTTATCCAATTGCTCCAAATTGGTGAGGGCTAGTGCATTGTCCGGATCCAACTGCAGCACGCGCTCAAACGTTTCGCGTGCGATTTCAATTTGGCCGCCACGGAACAGGCATACGCCCATCGCGAGCAAATTGTCCGGGTTATCCGGCTCCAATGTCGCAAGTTGTGTGAATGCCACTCCCGCATCGTAATACCGTTCCTGTTCAAGATTCAGTTTGCCGAGGTAACGCAGCATCTCCGGATTGTCCGGATCAATTTCCATCGCAAGGCCGAGTGCAGATTCAAATTCGTCGGTGCGATCCGTCGCCTCCGCCGCCATCGCGAGGCGCGTGTAGGCCGCGGCGTTTCCGGGTTGCAATTCGATGAGTTTACGGAACTTCAGGCGCGCTTCTTCAAAGCGTTCCAGTTGAAACAACTGCGAGCCAAGCGCATCAATGAGTAAGGGGTTATCCGGCTCTGCGAGCACGGCCTGTTCCAGCTCGGCAATCGCGGCTTCGGGATTGCCCGCGTCCAGAAAAAAATCTGCCTGTTCCGCCGCGTTATTCGGTGTGGGTTTTTGTGGGACGACTTCCGGCGCAGCTTCAACGGCGGGCGTGACGATAGTTTCGCCTTGTTCAATCACCTGCAAATTTTCGCGTGCGAGTTGGTCTTCCGAATCAAACTCCAGCAACTGGCGGTACGTATCCGCCGCCTGATCGGTGTTGCCCGTTTTGAATTGGCAAACCGCCAGGGCGTGCAGCAAGCCCGGCGTCACCCCGCCATCGGTAGCGATGCGGCTATAAATTTTCTTGGCCGAAACGTGGTCACCCGTGAGGAATGTATAATCACCCAGCAACTGCATCGCCTCGCGGTTCTCCGGTTCTAAATCCAACGCCGTGACAAGGCACGCCTCAAACGCCTCGCGGTCGTCCGCGTGGAATGCCGCCAGCCCCAGCTGCAAATGCGCCACGACATCGTCGGGACACAACTCCGCCAGCGCGGCAAAATTAGTTCGCGCCTCGGCGAATTGGTCAGCGGCAAACTGCTTGGCGCCCAGCGCGCGCAACAGCATCGGATGACGGTCGCTCAGCTCCAGCGCCTGCTTCAGCGCGGTGATAGCGCCGGTCACATCGTTTTGTTCGTGGCACTGCTCGGCTTTATCCAGCCATTCTTCCAGCGTGCCTTCGGGTAGTTGAGGAGTTTCGTTTGTATCGTTCATTGTTGAATCTGGGGTAATGGATTCGTCGGTTTGGTTTAAATTCGTTTCGGACGTGAAATCGCCTTCGCCATAATCGGGCTGATCACCACGGGCCAACCAGTCGAGTACCTGTCGCATCCGCACTTCGGCGGTGTGATGCCGCAGCACTTTTGCGCGCGCGCGTTCTGCAATGCGCGCGGCGGCTTCGGGGTTTTTCTGCAATTTCAAAATAGCTTGTGCCAGTCCATAGGCATCTTCGCGTTTAAATAATTCAATTTCCTGCCCCGGCGCAAACAGCGCGCGCGTGCGGGCGCGGGGCGGATCCCACGAAATCACTGGCCGACCCGCCGCCATAGTTTCCACCACACGACCGGCGTAGCATTTGAAAATGGACGGCAAATTCACCTGTGCGTAACTTTGCTGCAAGCCCTCCATCCACAGATCGTTCAAGCGTCGTCGCAGTCGGCGCAGGTTCACCAGATACTCCCCCAGCCAGGCCGGCTCGGCCACGTCGTAGAGGCTCACGCGATTAAGCGAGTTAATTTGCAGCACATCAAACTGCCGCGGGAAACCGGAGCCAATTTCAGGCAAAGGCGGTTGCGTTAACAACCCCTCGTTAATGGCCGACTCGAGCAGTGCCTTCCGCTCCAAATTATAAATCGTGCCCTGGAATGCCGCCGGTCCCGGCTCGGGCAAGGCTACCGCATCGCACACCTCGCGCCACGTGACCACCGGCGGGCACCACATCGTTGGAATGCCCAGCTCCTCCGCGAGTGTTTCTGCATCGCGATCATCAAAAGTCAGCGCGTGCGTGCAATGCTGAAGCTGGCCCTTCACTTTTTCGCGCCGCCCGGCGAGATTGCCGTGTTGTTGCTCTTCCTCGGGCGTGTGCTCCAGCGATTCCATAATTACGCCCACGCGCACGTCGGTTTTGCTTTTGATCCAATCTAAAAAATCCGGGTCGTAATCGTTGTGTGTAATCCAAATCCACGCTTGATCAAATTCCTCGTGCAAAAACATATACTGCGCCTGGCCCAGCCACGAGGCGGGGTGATCCGAAGGCACACCCGCCAGCGCCGGCAGCGTTTTGAATTCCACTTCATTCGCCGCCAATCCTTCTTCTAGCGCATAAAATCCGTTGTACGACCACGCCTTGGCGTTCTGCCAATTGCCGCACTCAAATCCCACCAACAGAATTTTTTGCTTCGGTCGCGCGCCCGTCGGTCTCACCAAATGCGCCGCCCGCTCGCTATCCACGCTCACCGTTTCAGCGGCCTCCTCAGCAAAGGGGTCGGCCGCCAAAGGCAGTGCTTCCTGGCCAGGGCGTTTCACCAAATCCACTTTGTCGTACTCGCTCGAGGAATACGAACTGCACACCGACCCTTTTTGAAAACGTTTATAACGGCTTTCCAATTCATCCAAGCCCGGCACCGGTTCGCCCAGCAGTTCATTGCATTTCACCAGCAACAAAAATGCTGGCTCCAAAATAATGCTGCGTCGCGCCAATTGATCCAGCAACACCACCGCCCGCGCCGCATCGCCCGGCTCGCGCCGGTGTAGCAGTGCCCGCGCCAGTGCGTAGCGGTAATATGGAAAATCCGGATTCCATTCCACCGCCTGCTCCAGCGGCGCCACCTCGCCGGTGTATTGTCCAAGGTAATGCGCGAGCGAAGCACGGATCAGGTTGGCCAACGGCTCACTCTTCACCGCGTCGTTGCCGAGCGCCTCGGTGAGCGTGTCGAAATAGCTGCGATAATCAAAACACGTGCTGTGATAATCCCACGGCATTACATCCTCTTCGGCAAACACGCGCCAATGGTCGGCCGGTTGGGCGAGTAATTCGCGCGTAACCGCCAGCGCCTTTTCCACGCCCGCCGGATCGCCCAAATGGAATGCGTGCCGCAGCGCATTAAATCGCAACACGAGCGAATGCGGATGTTGTTCCCAGCCGTCCTTGTAAATATCCTTCGCTACTTTGTGCAGCAATTCATCTTCACGCTCGAAGGCTTCCACCATATCCAGCCGCTCGGAGCGATCCACCAAATCCGGCATATCCGCAGTGAGATAAAGATCCAATTCGCGCGCGGCATTGATGGCCGGCCCGGCGTGTTCGGTTTTGCCGTGCTGCGCTTTGGCGCGCTCGAGGTTGTGTTTGAGATGAGCGTAGTTCACTGGAGGCGGATACATCCAACCGCGCGAAGTGATGACGCGTTTTTGGTGCGGCTGTGATTCGGCGCGGCCGTCCCTTCCGCCGCGCTCCTTGGCGATGGCCGCGCGCACGGTGAGAAAGCGTAGAAATTGCGAAATGCAAAGTGATTGCGAAAATTGCGTGCGCACCATTTTTCGACCGCGTTGGGCCGCGGCCCGATATGTTTCCCAGTCACCGGTGATTTTTTGCAGATTCTCCATCAAGTCATCCCGCTCGGTGTGATACGCCACCACGCCCTCGTTTTCGCCGGCGAACAATCGCAACGCACTTTCCTCCTGCGTCAGCACCGCGCACCCCATCGCCAGCGATTCGATGCCGCGCGAGGGCATGCTGCCCGGATGCCGCACGTAAGTGAACGACGCCTTGGCGCGGGCCATCTCGGCGTAATATTCGGCCGGGGCCAGAAACCCATCGATGCGTCGGATTTGGGCGCTGTCGTCTTTGATCCATTGTTGCAGCAAGCGCGCCTTGTCCGGATGATATGGGCTGCGCATGGTGCCGGAGATAAATAAATCCACATCACGCACACAATTCTCTTCCAGAATGGGAAGGCATTTCAAATCGATGCCGAACAATTTCGGAAACGTGCAAACCGCCCCCGGCCGCAACGCCCGCGCCTTGGCCCATTCCTCCGAGCCGACAGTGATGACCTCGTCAAACGCCGGCAAAATCGGTGCGTTGTTTTGGATATGCAAATCAAGATCCGAAGTGGTGCCAAAAGAAGGGCAGGGCAGGTCGCCCAGGTCATCGGGCAGAAATTGCCACTCAATCATATGCGCAAAATAAAAGTCCGGTGTGCCTTGGATCGCATCCCGTGCGCTTAGGAATGGCTTCACCGGCCGACAATCCATGACAATGTCTCCGTGCTCATCGCGACGCGTGCGTTTCAGTCCAATCCGTTGCAGGGAAAATTTGTCATCCGAGAAATCTTTGTCCTCCCAAACCGTTTGCGCCACGACCTCAATGCGTTCCTTGCTGATGAGCCGCAACAACTCAGCCGCCTCCGGCAAATCCGATTCGCGTAAAACTTCTTTTGCCTCGTCCTCGCGCTTGGCCATCCACAACGATGCCGCAAAATAAAAACGCGCTTCGGGATCGGCCTCGTGTTCCAGTGCATCGAGGGCGAGGTCCATTCGGCCCACCAAACCCAATGCCGCAGCTTGACGCCACCCAGCAATGCCTTGATCGCCAGCAGCACCGCAGAAATTGCCCGCACGGAACCAGTCCGCAGCAGGCCCGAGGTCAACGGGTGGCAGCGAGTAATGACCCGCCTCCCTGGGGGGGGATTGCTTTGCAACATCCATGTCACCACCACAGCAGCAATTTCCGGGCCAACTTTACGGGCTCAAATGGGTAAAAATGGGAAAAGCCGGAAAAATCAGATTAATTCACGATAACACTGAAATACAGTGAAAAATTCAAATAGTTAACGATAACTATAAATTGAGCGCTGCTTCTAGGGTGCTCGAAAAGTTGCTATTCGGGGTGGGTTTGAGCGTTTTGGGCAGGGCTTGAATTGGTAGGATGGCGTTTTCATCAATGGGTTTTCCCAATCGATTGGCTAATTGCTTTTTGGCGATGGGATTATTGGGGAAGCATCGATTGAGTTCGCGGAATTCCCGAATGACGTCCTCTTCGTTTCCAGTTTCCAATGCGCCTTGGGCGGTTGCTAAAAGAATTTGTTCCAATTCCGATGCGTTGGGTTTTACGCAAGGTTGTGATTGCGGACCGCCGGCGGCCTCGATATTGAGCGCCATATTGCGGGCCTGATTTTGCACCATTGTGCGGTAAAAATCGCTGGCGATAAAATCAAAGTTGATGCGCCGATCTGTGTCCCAGCGATCCGATTCGCGCGTGTCCACTTCATCGTGTAGCACGCGGTACACTTGGGGCTGATCCAAAAAGCGCGTGCGATTAAGTCCGTGATCTTCATAGAGATACCATTGGATGACCAATGACCACGCATCGGTAAAGGACACGTGGCCGAGTCCGCCACAAATTTCCAGCATCTTTCGGCTCCAAAACGGTCCTTCATCGATGATCGCCAAGGCATCCATGTGGTCCAGATGGTAGTGCGGGTAAAAGGGTTGCTCTTGAAAGTGCGGCCGATAAAAGCACGGGTGCGGTCGTTGATGGATCATATAAATGCCATCGTCAAAATGGGTGGTTTCCGCAAGCACGGTGGTGTCCCAGTTGGGTTGGGTGACCACGAAATCATCCGCGAATGCGCCCATCACAACGGAGCGATCATCGGCCAACATCATGGCGCGGGTGTAGCCGATGTGGATATCGATGTATCCGCGCCCTCGCGGCTCGACAATGTGTTTCACTGCGAAAGGATAATTTTTCAATTGCGGGAGATAGTCCGGCACCTTGGGATCACACGTGTCGAACTTCACGAGCACTTCAAAATTATTGTGATCGGCGCTGTAGTCGACCAAGCTTTGCAGCAGGTTGGGCAAGCCCCAGTTGGGGTTGCCCTCAATGCGGGAAGTGATGAGAAGGCTGATCATGCTTGTATGGTGTTTAGGGTTCGTTTGTTGAGCAAGTCGCCCAGTTTTTCGCGGGCGGTATTTCGGCTGGCGGATTTGTAACGGGCGTGGGTGCGCGCCCACTCGCCGTCGCGTTCATAATTCCATTGGCGCATCACGCCGCCCAATTCCTCGTGGAATTTCAGCGCCACATCGCCACTAAATTGATTAGCCCAGTCGCCGGAAATGCCTTTGCGGAACAGGTATTGGGAGCGCACGGTTTCACCCGATTGGCCACGCCGACGTTGAGTGACATTTTCAAAACTATGTCGCGCACACGATTCCTGTAGCGCGGCATCGGTGGCCGGCACTTCGGCAAAATCCAAAATATGGCGAAGCCCGATTGGAATGTTGCGTTTTAATTGTTCAAAAGTGATGTTCAAAATGTTTGTTTGTTCGAGTGCCCGCCAGGAATTCGCATCGTCAAACATATCGCCGAAATTGGATTCAACATATTCAATATACAATTCATTTTCCGTTTTGCCTTCGTGCAAATCTCGGTGAATGATATCTTTCACGTGCGACACCAGCACATCGCGCGGGTCGCGAGTGAGGCAGATAAATCGAAAATCATCCCGCGCCACAAAATCGCCAAACAGTTCCGGGCCGCTGTGAGTCCAGTGGAATGCGCGTTTGCCATCGGCCACATCCGCCTTAAATTGTTCCAGCTCCGAAGGGCCGGAGAAAAATTTGCAGCCCGCCATCTGCGCGAACTCTTCCAGCACCGGCATTACAATGGATGCCCCGGCGTTGGGTAGATTGTAAAAGACAACGTGTTTCATAAATTTAATCTTTCAATTGCGCGGCCCACAAGCGAGTGGTGTAGCCGACGGCCAACACTTTGCCGTGTGCCCCCGTGATGGCTTCGATGCCGCCGATGATGCCGTCGAACGCTTCGCCCGCTTGGCGTTGTAGCGTGCCGTGCGAGCGCCACGCTTCCACGTACGCCTCTGCCGGAACCCGCGCCACATACGAGGCTTCGATGAACATCGGCTCTTTAAAAATACCGCTTTCGCGAATGACTTCCGTTTGATCTTCACGCCGCGAGCCGTAGCCGTAGCCGTCGATGCGACTCTTGATGTAATCCTCCACCTCGGCTTGAAGTGAGTGGTTCAAATCACGGTGGTTCCACAGACACGCAAACCATCCGCCGGGGTGCAGAATGCGTTGCGTTTCGCGCAGGGCGGCTGGGCGGTCGGTGGTATTAAATGAAGAACCAAAGGTGACTGCGTCAAAGGCATTATTCGGCTGGCCGGTGGCTTCGCCGGTGCCCACGTGCCATTGCACGGGTTTATTGGCGGTGACGCTCATTCCCACCGCGCGCATCGCGTCGTTGGGTTCCACAGCGGCGACATTGCAACCGCGAGCCACGAGCAATTTGGTGAGGTGCGCAGAGCCCGCGCCCACATCGCACACGGCGGCATTCGCGCGCAGCTCGGCGAGGTCACAAAAACGCACTACCGCTTCCACGGCATAATCCGGCCGATTCAAATAATGCGGCGCCAGTTTGGTATAGTCCCATTTTGTTTTCATTTTTGTATGGTCAGGATTCAGGGTTAGTTTACGTGATTTGTAATTGTGGGGTTTGGGCCGGGGTTTCGTATTTCAAATTATGTCCGTTTCCCTGCAGATGCCGGGCTAATTGCCGGTGAGCTTCTGCTTCGCCGTCCATATGAAGATTGGTGAAGGCGTCAGCGAGCCGGTTGTGGTTGCCGATATCCCACGGGTTAAGTTCGACCGCGAGAAAGAGTGGGGAAAGTGATTCCGCGTGGCGTCCGAGCAGCATTTCCAACTGGCCCAACGCACTGACCACCCCTTCGTGGTCGGGTGATTCACTGAAGCCCTGTTGCAGTTGGTCCCGTGCGGTGGTGGCGGTGGAAGGTGCGAGAAATGCCTGGCTGCGTTCGAGGGCCGCATCGCCCAGATGCATATGGTGTTGCGTCCGCTGGTGCCAATGGGTGGCATCGCCTTCAAGGTTGCCGTGTGCGCCGCGCGGGGTGGGGAGGATTCCGTAATATCGCCAGTCCGGATGGGGTTCGTCGTTCAGAATGTAGTGGATGCTATCCGCAAAATAATGCGCCGATCGGCCGGGATTGAACACGGCTTGTTCACGGGTATGTTGAATTTTTTCGCGATACAATTCCGGGTGGTCCAGAGCGTGGCGTATGGCTTGGACGAGTGCTTCGCAATCCGTTGCCACTTGGCCGACCTCATTCCGGAAGCGCGCAAAGGCGCACTGCTTCACGGAATCCGGGAGGTTGGCTTCGTTGTGTGAAAAGAAAATCGTGGGCTGTTGGTTGGCGAGGGAGAAGGTGTACGCCGCGCTCGAGAAATCAGAAACCATCACAGCTGTTTTTGCGTAGCAGTCGTGGTAGTTGCCGCCGGATTGGTCGTGCACGAAGTTGGGATAGCGGGAACCGATCTCGAGAATGGGCAGGATGGTTTCGGGCTGTTCGTCCGCATATGGCTTGAAAACAACCGGCCGCTCGGGGAAAGCGTGCAATAGGGCCTCCATAATTTGAGGTCCATGGGAGTGAATGGAAACGAAGGGTTTCCAGTGGTCTTTTCCCACCACCGGGGTGGGGGCATAGGTGATGTTCTCTCGCGGTTGGGTGTGCGCTTCGGCCCGGTGCATTCCTTCATCCAACGAGGGATAGCCCAGTGGGATGACGCATTGGCTTTGGGCGAGCCGCTTGGGTTTCAGTCGGTCCGCCAATCTTTTGTGCTCGAGAAGGTTTTTTTCGTTCGTGGGGCGGTTGGCAGTGAAGGGATGAGAAATCGCCGGTTGCTGGTACATCTGGAAAGCGTGTTCACAGGATTCAACAAACTCTGGGGTGGCCACGGAAATGTAATCATACAGACGCCAATACGCGGTCATATGAGTATGCTTGGTGACGAGTTCTTCATCGGAAAGCGGGCGATCCGTTTCCGCTGCGGAGGCTTCGGGCTTGCCGGTGTGGAATGGAATTCCACCGAATGAGCCGTGCACCATTAACATTTTACGGGATTCATCCGGGAGTGAATCCATAATGGTCGGCACCATAAACAGATCTATAAACCCGAGGTGATCCAGGATTTTGCCCCAAACTCGGTAAGCGTGCGGATGGTTTTCATAGTCGTCCAGATGCCGCTCGCAGTAGAGGCGGATGACGTGGATGCCGCGTGCTTCGAGTTCCTCCGGGATGGTTCCGAACAGTTTTCGGAAAGATTTGGTCGGGCAAAAGATGGCCACCGAGCGCTTGTTGGGCGGGGTGTCGCGCAGAATCCGGCCCGCCTGCCAGCGGCTTGCCGGATCCAGAAAACGGCTCGCACCAATGCGCTGGAGCCAGCCGTCGTGATTCATCGGTTTATCAATTCCCGTCATAACTATTTCCTGTTAACCGTCCAAGCGCGGGTTTTGTAGGGCACCACGACTTTTTCCAAGTGGCTAATTTTTTCTCGGATGGCATCCAGTAACTGAGGGAACAATTCCGGCCCGGCTTGGGCCTGAATGTCGTTCACCGAGCGCCAAGCACCGAGGTAACGTTTGTGGCTCATTGCAATTTCGTGGCGGGCTTCCATAAAAATGCAATCGGTGAACTGGCCGGTCGACTGGAGGTCATCGGTCCAATCGCGGGAATTTTTTGCGCGACCGGATGACACTCGTTTGAGATTTGGCAGCCGGTCGTGGATGCCTTGTTCAATATTTTCGTGCAGTTCATTGCCATCAATATTGCGCGGATTCCACAAAATGGTGAGGTGTCCGCCGGGTTTCAGAATGCGATGAAATTCCGCCAGCGCAACCGGCGTATCCGCCCAATGAAATGAGGAAGCCATCGTCACCCAGTCTACGCTGGCATCGGGCAGATTAGTGGCTTCGGCCAGTCCATCGTGCCAATCGATATCGTAATCCGCAGTGAAGCGGATGCCTTCCGCGCGCATATTATCACACGGCTCAACCGCTGTGGTTTTCAATCCTGTCTGCGAGAGCATCCGGCTCCAGATGCCGGTGCCCGCGCCCACATCCGCCACGGTCGTTGCGCGCGTATGGGTGAGCAAAGTCTGCAACACGCTTTGCGAGTAATCCGGCCGACACGAGGAATAGTCGCTCGCTAGTTTAGTGAAATCGCCTTGCTTGATTGTAGAATTCATTTTCTTTTGTTTGTTTAATTTAAGTTGGTCCTCGGGTTGGATTGAAAGAGGGATTGAATTTGTTGCTCGGGGCTGAATCGCGAGTAGCCGGTTAACGAGTTCAGTCGGTCGGTCATTTGTTCCAACTGCAATAAGCTGGCAAACAGCGTTCCGTTTGAGCTGTGCTTGTGTTTTTGCGCGTGAGCCTCGGCCCAGTTGCCGTTGGGTTCGTAGCCCCACGCCCGAAGATACCGGCCAAACCGGCGTTGAAACATCCGCGCGGTGGAGCCATCGAAATGATTTGCCCAGTCGCCGCTAATGCCTTTGCGCGGTAGATACTTGTTGCGAATGGGTTGGCCGGATTCACCTCGCTGTTGACCGGTCACGGATTCAAAGCTGTGTTTTTCGCACAACTGCCGCATGGGAGCGCGATTCATGGGCTGCAGCCCGATAAATTCCAGCAACTGCGCCATGAACGTGGGGATGTCGCGCTTCATTTCTTCAAAGCTGATTTGGAACACATTTGGCTGCTCTAACGCGTGCCAGGCGTGGGCCTGTTCAAAACGCTGTTCGAAGCCGGATTGAATGGCTTCGCGGCAAAGGGTCCGCATCGATTTGCCCTCGGCGTGAACCGTCTGCAAAACATTTTGAAGAAACGACACCAGCGTATCGCGCGGATCGCGGGTGAGGCTGATGAACCGGACGTCGTCGCGATTCAGTTCGGCCGCAAAAGTTTCCAGCGGGTGATGGGTCCAATGGAAAATCGGGGCGTTTAATTTTAGCAAGTCATGAAAGCGATGCGTCTCATTCGGACTGGCGAGATTGGCGTACCCCTCCGCTTCAAGTAATTCCTCGAGGATGGGCACCAGTGCGCCTCCACCTGCATGGGTGGGGTTATAAAATACCACGTGCGGCCGTTGCGAAAGCGGATGCAGGCCGAGGGCGGATTGCAGGAGTTCATTTGCCAGTTCGGTTGCCGGTCGCAGTGGTGAATTGTTGGTTAACACTAAATCGGGATTGGCGGGGCGATCGTATTCAAGGTCGAAGCCGGCCACGTTTTGCACTTCCCCGCGGGCTGCGCGGCTGTAAAGGCCGCGGGCATCGCGTTCGCATAATTCGGCCCAGTCGACTTCCAGCCAGATTTCAAAATAGTTGGGCAAGTGCGCGCGGTTCCATTCGTGGATTTCGCGAAAGAGCGACATCGTGGGCACGATGACGGTTTGCCCCTGCTCGGCCAAAAGCTGCGCGAGGCGGCTGATGCGGTAGGCGTTGGCAAGGCGGCTGGTGATGTCGTGGCCGGTTTTGGAATCAGCGATGGCGGTGCGCACGGCGTCGCCATCGAGCACCACGGGGCGCTCACCGCGGGCGCGCAATTGCTCGGCGGCGGCGTGGGCGATGGTGCTTTTGCCGGAGCCGGAAAGTCCGGTAATCCAAAGCACGCGGCCTTCGTTGGTTAAATGTTCGGTCATGCGGTCACAGCAGTCACACTGTCTTCCCAGCGCCAATCGTGATCCCAATTGGGGCGGTCGAGGCGTTCTTCGTACAGGCGCAGATCGGTTTCGCTATCCACTTCGCACCAGCGGCCCCGGGTGGGGGTGGCGTTGATTTCCGCGCCGTCTTCCAATAACAATTGGAGCAGCGAAGTCATGTCCAGCCGGTCGCGCCGCGCCTTGGGCAGGTCGTCGAGGATTACCTCGATGCGGCGCCAACCGGCTGGAGAAATTTTTAGGAGACCCATATATTGGCCTTCAATGTCGGCAACCTCGACCGCGCGATCGCCGATGGATTGCAGCGCGCCGTTGTCGCGCAGCCGGAACGTTTCGGCGTCTTCCAGCGGATCAGCAAAGCGTTCGCTCCAAAGCGGCAGCCATTCTTGATCGTAGCTAATGGCTAGTTCGCCGGGGTTGAGAATAAGCTGCTCGAGAATGGCGGGGTGATAAACGATGTCGGAATAGGACACAATGCAGTCATCGCGCTGGAGCCATTGGCTGGCGCAGGCGAGGGTGCTGACCATATTGGTGCGGGCCCAATCGGGATTTTCAAACCAAATGCAATCGGTGGGATTGAGGGATTCGGCAAGGTACCCGCGCACAATGGCGATGTCGCGAATGCCGGCGGCACGGAGTGCGCCGAGCTGCCATTCGAGCAGCGTGCGCCCGGCGAAGGGCGTGAGGCATTTCGGGTGATCTTCGGTGAGGCCTCCCATTCGGGAGCCGCGTCCGGCTGCTAAGATGATCGCGCGCATAATTTTATTTCTCCCAACCAAGAGTGGTGCACAGCAGGTTTCGATCCAGTTGCACCTGTAAGTTATCCCCATCGCGTTCGGGATGCCATTGCACGGCGGCGATGGGCGCGGCGCGGTGGCGCACGGCTTCCACGCAGCCATCATCGCTAGCGGCCAGCAGTTCGAGCGATGGTGCCAGCGTGTTCGCGGGCACGGCCCAGTTGTGAAATGAATTAACCGTGGCGCGTCCGGGCGCATCGAATTCCAGCAAATCTGTTCGCAAATGCACGGTGTGTTTTTGGGCCAAATGTGTTTTGGGCTCGCACCGGCGTAGTGCGCCGCCGCCGCGTTGTTGCAGCAATTGCATCCCGCGGCACACGCCAAAAACAGGCAGTGCGTTGCGCACGGCGTGATCGATCACAGTGTTTTCGGTTTTGTCGCGAATGGGACAAGTGCCAAGGTCATTGCCGCCGGATAATATAAATCCATCGAGTTGCCAGTGTTGGATAAACTCCGCCACCGCCGCGCCGAGGTTTGGGACGGGCACCCACGCCACGTCCGGTGCGAACGCGGCCATATAGCGCGCCCAGTCTTGAGCGAGACAATCGCGCGGTTCACCGGAACCGGCGGCTTGTCCCACTCTCATTGTAATGCCAATACGTTCAGCCATAAATTGTTTAGCCATAAATTGGCCGGAGTAATTTTGCCGCGCCATCGAGTTCCACCCGGTTGGCCGCGGCAATGCGTTCAAAGGTTTGTTCGCCCACGCCAATGGCCGCGGGCAGGCCGAGCTCGGCGCAGCGGATGGTCATGTGGCTGTTGGCCCCGCCGAACTTGCTGACAAGACCGGCGATGTTGCGCGTGAAAATCCAGTCAAACCCCGGATCAGCATTCTCAATGCAAATGATGCGGCCGCTGAGTTGGCCGTGGCCACGCGATTGGTTGCCCAGTCGCAGCGGCTCGCCTTCCACGTGGCGGTTGCCCACAAAGTTCGGCGCGCTGCGGTGCATCGGCACCACATAAAAATCACCCGGATCGCGGATGAGGAAACCCAGGCGAATGCCGTCAACGTTTTCCTGTTCGCGGCGGCGTTGTTCCACGAGATCTTCAAAGTGCAGCTCGGGATCGTTGAGCACCGGGCTGACAAGATGATTGAGCAAATCCTGCACGGAAAGATGCGAGAGCGCATCGCGATCCAGCCGCGTGTCGCTGCCCCAATGGGCAATCAATTCCAGTGCATCGGAAAGGTGACGGGTGAAAATAAACTTGGCGCGCTCGCGTTCGGTGATGGCTTGGCGTGCGTACTCGATGAATTGTCCCGGCTCCACCTCGGACATTCCCGCTGCGGCAAAGAGTTTTTGGAACGACTGCGCCTCCGCGCGGGTGAGCGGAAAAATGGCATCACTGGTGGCCGGCTCGGGCTGGGCGGTGGCGGCAAATAAATCATCGCGTTGATCGTACCGCGGCGAGGTGATGTCATACGTGCCCGGGCGCAAGTGGCCGTACTTGGCGAGAAACTCCGGACGCCGTCGCGGTTGCGCGAGGGCGTCGGCAAAGTCGCCGGTGAAATCCGCCGTCACCGTGCGCAGCGTGCGCTTAAACGCCGCCAGTCGTTTGGCCGAAAGCGCGCCGCGTGTCACGGCTGAACGCAGAATGGCTTCTGCCATAAACGCGTGCCGCGCGATGACCGAAAAGGGACGTGTGCCCAGCGCGCGGCATTCTTCGAGCAACAGCGGGAGCCGCGCCAAATCGTTGAGTGAACGCCGTTGGGTTTGTAGCGCCTCGAGTTGCTGGATTTTTTCCAGCGCCACCGGCAACGAAGCGCCGGGCGCCAGGCTGAGATTGGTGGCGGTCACTTGGGCGAGCAGATTGCGGTAATCGAGATACTCATCCGGCTCGAGCACATCGCCGTAGCGGTTTTGGAAATCTTCGTCGAAATTAAAATCCAATACCGTCTGCGCCACATCAAACTCGACTTTGTCGTGCAGCTTCGGGTTGGCCTCGAGGCGGTCGAGCCACGCATCGACCAATCGCTCGCGCGTTTCGATGGGCAACCCGGCGGGCAGAAAAGAATTAAAACTTGCGCGCACATCGATGTACGGCTGGCCGCCCAGCGTGAGCATCAGCGGTGTATTCGGCACCGGTTGATAGCCCATCTCCGCGCGGGCCTCTTGCCAAATGGAATCGGTGATGAGATGCCGGTACAGCGAAATCGCCAGCGGCCGCGGGCGCGTGCCGATGATCTCTGCGGGATTCCAGTCGGGCATCTGCCCGAGAATCGTGCGCGCGCCAGCTAGTCCCACGCGTGGTTGAGCGTGGCGCGTGAAAAATTCGCCGGATTGAAACAACACCTCGCTTACGTGACGGCTGATGCGGCGGTTCCAGTTTTCCTGCACCGTGATGCGTCGCACTTGCAGCAAATGCAATTGACCATCGCGAGATTTTGCAAATTCAATATCTAACGGCGTGCCGCGATCACACAAGCCTTCCAGCTCGCGCGCCAGCTCCAGCAACTCCGCCACGCGCGGCGAATCGACGTGATCGGTCACATAATCGCGATGCACCAAAACCGTTTTATTGACCACGCTGCCGCCGGTGATGGTATCGGTCTTGCCGGTTTCGTCATCGTAATTCAGCACATAATACGGTGCGCCGCTGTCCAGCTCGTGCGTCATAATTACGCCACTCAAAGTCACATCCGTCACCATCGTCATCACTAGGACTTGGTTTTCCGGGCACTCATCCATCGACTCGATGACCTCTTCCACCGCGCTCCACACCGCCCGCGGTTGGCTGCTGTCCACGTCCA
>JACNJL010000061.1:32566-60889 GCA_014382585.1 Limisphaerales bacterium
GGCGCGGACACCGCGAAATCCTCAAGCAAATCTGCGCTTGAGGACTCGGTCTCCGCATGGAGGTTTTGGCAGGCGATCGTCATAAGCAAATCATGCGAGGCAAGTTTCCGGCGCTTCGGTTTCCAGCAACTGACGGGGCAGGGGGACTTTGGCCATGTCCTCCACGTTCAGGCGTTGGGCGCGGCCGAATTTTTGCTCAACAAGGTTCAGGTAATCGGGGTTTGTAAAATACGTTTGCCACGCGTCATCGCGGAAGCGCACGACTTCGGCGGCGCTCAAATGCTTCGTCGGCAACGGCTGGCTTTCGTACGACAAAAAAGCATAGCCTTCATAGTTGCTCGGCAACGGCCAGCCGTTTTGCTTGGCCTCGTGATAGAGCGGGCTGCCGGGCAGCGCCTGGCATGGGTACATATTGGCCATCTCGGTGTTCAACTCCAACGCGAGGTCGAGGGTTTCCTTCATCGTTTCGTGGGTGTCATCCGGAAAACCATAAATGTAATTGGAGATAATATTCACATCCGCCTCGCGAATTTCGCGCGCGACCTCGCGGATGTTGATATCCTTGAACGATCCCTTTGAAACCTCACGCCGCACCGCCTGGTTGCCGGCCTCCACGCCGAGCGCAAGCCAGTTGATGCCCGCGCGTTTGAAGAGATCGAGATACTTTGGACGCACTGTATCGATGCGCGAGTAGGCCCACATCCGCAGTTGCAGTTCGCGATCAATGATGTTGTTGAGCAGCGGCTCGAAGTAACGTTTGTCCAAGAAAAACATTTCATCCGAAATTCGCAACGTCTCCACGCCGAGATTGGCGAGTGTTTCAAATTCTTTCGTGATGAAGTCCGGCGACCAATACCGCATCTTGCGCGAGTCCGATGAGTTAATGCCATCGCCGTTGTCCTCGCGATTCACGATGTTGATCATGCAAAAATTGCAGGCAAACCGGCAGCCGAGCGAAGTGTAAATCGCCGCAAATGGCGTGCGCTTGGCGTGGTCAAATTCCGCGTGCCAAAAATGCGCGCGATACAAATCCAAAGGCTGCTTGTCGTACGGCAGCAAATCCCACGCGTATCCCGGCAGATCGATATCCATCCGTTCCTGCGGCACCACGCGCTCCGGCGCATTCAGCCAAGGCCGCCCGTGCAATTTGTGGCCGATGCCTTTTACCTTTTCCACCTCGTCATCGAGATTGGAGCGCAACAAATTTTGCACCGCATAAACGCCTTCATTGAGCAGCACAAAATCAATACTGTTTTCCGCTAACACTTCCAACGGCAGCGCGCTCGTGTGCGAGCCGACGATGGCAATTTTGTATTCCGGATAAGCCGCTTTCAAACCACGCGCCAACGCGATGGCGCCGATCATATTTGTGGTGCCGGAATTCGGGTTTTGTCCGTAAACCGTCAGACAAACCAACCGCGGATTGGCATCGTCGATGCGCTGCACCGATTGATCGAGCGTCAAACGCTCCGCGCCCGTGTCCAAAATCGCCGCTTCAAACCCGTTGCTCCGACAGGCCTGCGCGAGCAGTAACGCCCACGTGGGCGTCTCGATGGCCGAATATTTTTTGGCCAATTCCTGATACGCCTTCGCCGAGGAATCGGGCGAGACGAACAGCACGTCGAGTTGTTTATTCAAAGATTTGATCATCGTTTTATCGTCGTTAAAGAGTGTTCAGCAGCTCAGTCAAAAGCGTTATGCGTTCGGGCTCGAGATCGGGATAATTGCCGATGTACCAGCCGTAAAAATGCACGTGATTCGTGAAGGGATAATTTTTGTACTCATCGCCAAACCGCTCGCGTGCATACGGTTGGCGCAGTTGATTGCCACCGCCGGCAGTGCCACGGCGGAATTCCACTTTCCATTCGCGCAAGGTGCTTTCCACCCGATCACGCAAGGCATCGTCCGGGCTGCGCAAAATCAGCGTGAACGCGTAATTGCTGCTGCCTTCCACGGCAAAATCCGTTTGGTACTTCGCTGAATCCAGACCGTTCAAAAACAACTTCAAGTTGCGCGTGCGGATGGCGTTGTTGTCGTCCAGGCGCTTGAGCTGATGACGCCCGATCACCGCGTTGAGTTCCGTGCCCCGCACGTTGTAAGCGGGATAAGCAAAAATGAAATCAGGATTCAAATCCGGATGCTCGGAAGTGTAATGCTCCATTGTCGATTGCTCCGAAGCTTCGCGCACCATTCCGTGCGAACGATAAATGCGGATGGCTTCGTAAAGTTCATCGTCATTTGTGCAAACCATTCCGCCTTCCACCGTGCTGAGGTGGTGCGCGTAATAAAACGAAAAGTTCGAGGCCCAACCCATACTGCCCACGCGCCGACCGTTGTACGTCGCGCCGTGTGCTTCGCAGCAATCTTCGATCAACGGAATGTTGCGCTTCTTCAATTCATCCAGCAGCCGCTGATCCAATCCGTTGTAGCCCAGCACGTGCGTCAGAAAAACGGCCTGCGTTTTGTCATTCACTGTGTCGAGCACCTGCGAAATATCCATCCCGAGCGTGCGCGGATCGATGTCCACAAACACCGGCTTCAAGCCCGCGTGCAATACCGAGGCGATGTCGCTCACCCAAGTCAATGTGGGCACGATCACTTCGCCCTCGCCTTTAAGTTGCCGCAACGCGGCCATCGTCACGAGGTTGGCGGCGGAACCGGAATGGACGAACACGCTGTGCTTCACGCCGAGCCATTCGCTCCATTCGCGTTCGAACTCGCGCACGTTGGTCGACTGCGTGAGGATCGGATCGTCCTGCTGCAAAAATTCCACGAGGCAGTCCAAATCCGCCCGTGTGATGTTGTTGCGCATCAACGGCCACGGGCCGAGGGCGGGGGTAATTTCAGCGATGGGGGCGCTATTTTTCATTATAAAAATCTCCGTACTCCACGAGAATCGTGCTCTTGCCATCTTCCCGCGTGCGGGCTTTTTCATAGGCAGGGAACACGTCTTCAGGTTCTTCGAGGCGAATAATCTCCACGTTTTTCAGCATTTTACGGTAGGCATCGGTGTAATCGCCAATGTGCTGATGGCCCGGATGCAGCGGCCGCTGCGAGCCAATGCTGGTGCGAATGATGGCTTTGGGCTGATAACCGCCAGCGGACATATCGCTAAATTTATCGAGGTGATTGACGAGTTGATTGGTGGCGAGCAGCAGAAAATTCCAACGCGGGAAAATGCTGACCGGCAGCTTGCCCTGCAACGCGAGGCCGTTGGTCATCCCCATTTGCATATCTTCGTCCACGGGCATTTCCACTTTGCGATCATTGGGAATTTCCTTGAGCGTGTTGCTCATCGCCGTGCCCGCGCAAGCGACGGCTTGGCCGAGGAACACCGTGTTGGAATCCTCGGCGAGGTATTCCATCGAGCGTTTCAGTTCATCAAAATATTTCAGCAGTTTCATAGCGGCCGTGCCTAAAATTGTACGCGCTGACCAGCGCCGGCGTGCGGGTATTTGGTTTCGTATTGATAGTAAGTGATGTACGGGTCGTCGGCGTTTTCATAAGTGAGCGTGTCCACGCCCCAGGTGTCGCGCGTGTCGGTGCAAACGCTTTTGCCGTTGTCTTCGATGACAAAGTGCACCGGCAGCTCATGGTTTTGCACATACTTGATGCACTCATGAGCTGTGCCGGTTTCGGAAGTCATATCGCCCAGGAAACACCACACACGTTCTTTGCCGCCTTCGCGCTGGATGCCGAGGCCCAGGCCGACGGCGATGGGGAGCACGCCGGTGACAATGGCGGAACTCAACACGCGGTGCTCGGGGAAATTTAAAGTGATGGAATGGCCGGCCATTATTTCGGCCTTCACTGCATCGGCGGGCACGCCTTTGAGCAGGCACTGATAATGACTGCGCCAGGAGCACAGCACCCAGTCGTCAGGCCGCACGCGGTCAAACACATCAATCATCTCCTGCTCATTGCCGGAATAAAGATGCACCGGCGCTTTGATTTTGGAGGCGTTGAATTCGTCGGCGATGTCCTCCTCAAACGCGATCAGCTCCTCGGGCGTCCAACGCGGCAAACCGCCCGCGGTCAATTCGGCGGCGGCGGTTTCGGGTTCGCAAATGAATGGGGGTCTCATAGTTTGGGTTAGTTTAAGCAAAATTAGCGAGTGCTTCGGCGGTAGCCTCCACCTCGTCGAGTTCACGGAATTCGGCTAATTGCCGGGATTTATTGTCCGCTTCGGCGGCGGAGTAGTCCTGATCGCGGTCATAAAAGATCACCTGACTGCCGGCTGTTTCGAAATTGAACGGCACGTGAATGAGGCGATTCAGTTTCTCGCGCACAGCGGGTTGAAACTGCGGCGGCACGAAGAGCAGCATAAATCCGCCCCCACCCGCACCGGTGATTTTGCCTCCCACCGCACCGGCATCGCGCGCGGCGTTGTACAGCTCGGTGATGGAGTCGTTGGAGATCTTGTCGCTGATGGCCTGTTTCGCGAGCCAGCTTTCGTGCAGCAGCTCGCCGTATTCTTTGATCGGTCCGTGCCCGCACAAACTGGCGAGGGCTTCCTCCACCATATCGCGCAGGATGCGAAGTTGGCGGCGCTTGCTTTCAAGTGAGGGCACATAGCTTCCGGCCACTTTATCGGCGGTGCGTTTGATGCCCGTGTAAAAAAGCATAAGATGCGAGGTGAGTTCATTCAGCCGGTCAGGCGGAATGATCACCGGTCGCACCGAAATTTCTCCGGAGGTGTGGAAAGTTATGTGATTGAACCCGCCGTACGCCGCATTGACCTGATCCTGCGAGCCGACGGTTTCTTTCAACAAATCCTGCTCAAGATGAATGCTCTCGTTGGCGAGTTGTTCTTTTGTGGCCATATGGCCTTTGAGGGCGTGGAGAGCGTTGAGCAAACCGACTGTGAATGCGGAGCTGCTGCCCATTCCGCTGCGGGCGGGGAGGTCGCCGTCGTGATGAATCTCAATCCCGCGATCGAGGTTCATAAATTTCAGCGTGGCGCGCACCGAGGGATGCTGTATTTCTTCAACAGTATTCGTGCTCTCGATTTGCGAATACACCACGCGAAATTGATGGTCGAAAAACGGCGGCAAATGGCGCGCGTTGATGTAGCAATACTTGTCGATGGTGGTGGACAGCACCGCGCCGCCATGCTCGCGGTACCAGCCCGGATAGTCCGTGCCGCCGCCAAACATCGAGATGCGATAGGGGGTGCGAGTAATTATCATTTCCTGCCCTTCGTCGTCATATTTAGACCTTTTTCTGGCAGGAAAAAATGAACCTGCCCACGCGAGAGCAGCAAATGCTGTGCCACTCATTTGAATCGGGCCGAATTTGAATAAAACGGCCATAAAGGCCACTTTTATGCTGAAAAACGCCTTGAAACTCTGGGGGGATTTTAGGCGAATTGAGCCTGATTTTCAGTCACAAAAGCCTCCGCTTGGGGCAAGGTTTCCGGGGTGCCGATGTCGAGGAATGCCGCATCCACGGGATGGGCGCGGAGGCCGTTTTTTTCGCTTAAAAGATTAGGGAAAACTTCGCGTTCCAAACTCAATGGACGCGTTTCCGGAAAACTTTTCAGCACCGAATGGCGAAGCAAATAAACGCCCCCATTGATGTGGCCGGTGCCGGGTTGTTTTTCTTCGAAAGCGGTGATGCGCCCGGTGGCGTTTATGCGCACGCTTCCATAGCGGGCGGTGTCCGGCACGGCGCGGGTGACCATCACGCCATCGGCTTCGCCGAGCTCGAGGCACAATGTTGCAACGTCTGCAAAAATTAATGAGTCGCCATTCAACACCAACCACGCGGGTGGCTCGGTGCCGCATTGGGCGGCCGCGTAGGCGAGGCCGCCGCCGGTTCCCATTGGCTGGAGTTCGGCTACGCATTGGACGTTCATTCCCGAAACGGGCTGCGCGGAAAAATGGTTCACCACATATTCAGATCCGTAGCCGGTGGAGATGACCACATCGCGAACGCCTTGGGTCTTTAGCCAACGGACAATCCATTCGATGAAGGGTTTGCCGTTGACGGGTGCCATGGGTTTGGGGAGGTCGCCGAGCAAATCCTTGACGCGCGTGCCGAAGCCGCCGGCGAGAATGAGGGCAGTGATGTCGCGCGGGGCGGGCATTACACGTTCGAGTAAATCGTGTTGCGGATGATGGTGTAGCCTTTGATCAACTCAGTGATGCCGCGGTCGAGATCCCATTCGGTGTTGAATCCGGTTCCGAGCAGGCGTTGATTGGACACGATGTAATCGCGCTTGTCGGGGTCTTCGCCGACTTCGGCTTCGACGTACACGAACTTGGGCAGATGCTTCTGGATTTTTTCGCACAACTCGAGCTTGGAGAGATTGGCTTCTTCAAGACCGGCGTTATACGGCTTGCCTTTCATCGCATCAAAATTATCGATGGCGTGTTCAAACACACGGGCGATGTCGCGCACGTGAATGTAGTTGCGTTTGAAATGGCCTTCGAAAATCAGCAGCGCGCGGTCGTTTACGGCGCGGTACACGAAATCGTTTACGAGCAAATCCAGCCGCATTCGCGGGGCCATTCCGAAGACGGTGGCGAGGCGGAAACTGACGCTATTATCGCGCGCGAGCACTTCAGCTTCGGCGGCGACTTTGGTTTTTCCGTACAGTGTAATGGGGCGAAGCGGGGTTTCTTCGGTGCAAAATTTACCTTCTTCGCCCACGCCATAGCCGCTGTTGGTGATGGGCATGATGATGCGTTGCTCGGCGCTGGCGAGATCGCAAATCAATTTCACCGCGCCGTGATTCACGCTTTCGGCGGCGGCTTTGTCGTCGTTGCACAAGGGCGCGCCAACGAGTGCGGCGAGTGGAATGATGACGTCGGCGTCTTTGAGTAGCGGCTTCACGACATCGGCATCGCGGCAGTCGCCGCGCACGATGTTAAACGTGTCGTGATGGCAGCAATCGCCGAGGCTGTTTTGGCGGAACAGGAAATTGTCCAGCACAGTGACCTCGTGGCCGAGGCCGAGGAGGTGGGGGGTCATAACGGAGCCGAGATACCCGGCGCCGCCGGTGATGAGGATTTTCATTTTTTGTTTAGTTGAATTCGAGTTGGTTAATGATTTCCGTGCCGATGGCCAGTGAGGCGGTGGCCGCGGGGCTGGGGGCGTTGAGGACGTGCAGGGCGCGGGTGCCGCGGGCGAAATGGAAATCCTGCACGAGGCCGCCTTCGGGGGACATTGCCTGGGCGCGCACGCCGGCACCTCCGGGTTCCAAATCGGAGGGTTGAATTTCGGGCACGAGTTTTTGCAATTGTTTGCAGAAATATTTTTTGCTGAATGAACCGCGCAATTCGTTCACGCACATTTTTGGATATTTGAAGGCGAACCGCCACAGGCCGGAATAGGTGAGGGCATCATAGAGGTCGTGGAAATTGAGATTGGTTTTGCGATAACCTTCACGGGCAAAGGCGAGCACGGCGTTGGGGCCGGCTTCGATGCCGCCGTTGATGAGGCGGGTGAAGTGGACGCCGAGGAACGGGAATTGCGGATCAGGAACGGGGTAAATGAGATGGCGGACGAGGTGTTGCGATTCGGGTTTGAGCTGAAAATATTCGCCGCGAAAGGGGACGATGCGGAGGTCGCGTTTTTGGCCGGCAAGCTGACTGACGCGGTCGCAATGAAGGCCGGCGCAGTTGATGATCCAATCTGCGGAAAAGTCGCCGGCGGGGGTTTCTACGGTCCATTCGCTGCCTTCGCGGAAGCCGGTGGCGCGGGCGTTAGTGACCACCTTTCCGCCTGTTTTTTCGATTTCTTGTGTCAGCGCCACGATTACTGCGGGGTAATCGGCGATGCCTTCCTGGGGCACTTTCAGCGCGGCGATGCCGCCGACGTTTGGCTCGATTTCGCGCATTTGGTTGCGGTTTAATTTTTCGATGCCTTCGAGGCCGTTGGCTTGGCCGCGTTCAAAAAGTTTTTCCATTCGGGCCACTTCAGCATCGTTAGTGGCCACGACGAGTTTGCCGCAAATCTCGTGCGGCACATTGTGTTCCTCGCAAAATTCAGCCATCTCGCGGATGCCTTCGACGGCGAGGCGCGCCTTGAGTGAGCCGGGGGTGTAATAGAGTCCGCAGTGGAGGACGCCGCTGTTGTGGGCGGTTTGGTGTTGGCCGGGCGTGGGTTCTTTTTCCAGCACAGTGACTTCCGCGCCGGGGTGTTGGCGCAGCAATTGCCGCGCAGTGGCGAGGCCCACAATGCCGCCGCCGATAATGAGAATGGATGGGGTGTTCAGCTCGCGCCTCCTTGAACGGAGGCTATCAGAGAAAAGGGTTTTTGGAAAGACCGCCGGTTGGGCCGGTGGGGAGACCGACTGGCCGGGGGTTCGTTTCCGAACCCCGCGGCCAGCGGTAAAACCCGACAACTTCAAACAAGTTCCTTGGTTGACGGTGCCGTCCATGGCGATGTCTTCAAGGGTTCCTCGGTGGCGTTTAGCCGCGGAGGAGTTGCAATGCCGCTTGGGGCAGTTGGTTGGCTTGAGTGAGCATCTGCGTACCGGACTGCACGAGGATTTGGTAACGCGCATAGGAGGTGGCCTCCTCGGCGACATCCACGTCGGCAATACGGCTAATGGCGGAGGAGAGATTCTCCTTCGTCACCGAGAGCTGATCGTTGGTAAAGTTCAGGCGGGATTGGACAGCGCCGAGTTGGGCACGGTCAATCGCCACGCGACTGATTGCATCCTGGACCTTCGTAAGCGCATCGGCGGCAAAGGTGGTGCTGGTGAGCCCCACGCCGGCGGCGATGGCGTTTGCGTAGCTGGCCGTGGTGAGGTCAATGCCGGGCATGGCAAAGGTGTCACCCTCGGAATCGATGGTCACGTCGATATCATCGTTCGTGAAGAGGGACACCCCGTTAAACTCCTTACCGGTGGTGTCATCGATGTAATCCTTCAGCTGCTGGAATTCCTTGTCGTACAAGTTGCGGTCATCCGCGGACTTGGTGGCATCCCGTGCCAGCATGGCGAGCTCACCCATACGACGGAGAGCCTTGTCAACCGTCTTCAAGAAGCCGTCCTGCGTTTGGGTAAACGAGACGCCGTTGATGACGTTGGAGAGAGCGGAGTCGAGCCGCTTAATCTGCGCTTTCAACCGCGAACTCACTGCCAAACCGGCAGCATCATCGGACGGGTTGATGATCTTCTGACCCGAACTCAATCGGCTCAATGATTTGGCCAAATTGCTTTGGCTCACGTTTAAGTTGTTGGCCGTTCTAGCGGCTTCAACATTAGTATTAATAACCATGGTTCGTTCCTTCTATTTGGTTGTTCTTGGTTGTGGGTTAAATTCCGTTCTAACCGGGATTTAATTGTTCACTAATTGTTTTACTCGTTGCTTGGCCGATCCGGCGGCCTGTTCGTTGTTCGATTTAATTTCTTCGTAGATTTCTTTTCGCATTACCGGGATTTCCAACGGGGCTTCCACTCCGATGCGGACATTATCATTGTCCACACGCAGCACGCTCACCGTTACATTTCCGTCGATAATAATGCTTTCGTTCGGTTTTCTCGATAGCACTAACATGGGAATTTTTTCCTTTCACGGTTCGCTTCGTCAGTTCCCCATCGGGTGGGCGAGGCTTAGCTCAGCCGCATTACGCGGCACCACCTGGCGGGCTTTCTGTGTGTTCTTGTTGTACACAATCGGGCCCTTGAGGTTCACGGTTACGGTTTCATCAGAGTGATACGTGGCGATATTCAGCACCACGGCATCCCCGGAGTTTTCTAGCCCAATCAGGGCTACGTCTTCATCGGCCAACTCGATGTTGTAGTGTTCAACCACGTAGCCGGGGGGGATGACTAGAAATGACTGGTCGGCATCCTTGCCCCTAAGCCACTGGTACGGCGCTAACTCGGGGTCTGTAATCAGCTCAAAATCTTTATTGAGCTCAAACCCGAGCAGTCCAGAGGCGAAGTACAGGTCCACCCCACTAATCTCGGCGCTGGCTTCCGCCTGGGGTGCGACCTCTATACTTTTATTTTCAATCGTCAACATAGCGACAGTTGTTTTCGGAGGTAACAAAGCAATGCCCGTGCCAACTTTGTGGATAAGTCGATCAACCCACAAAAAAGCTAGTTTTCCAGGAAAACAAATAAAAACACCCGAATAAAAGCTTTAAAATGCGAAATAATCAGAAAAAGTCAGAAAAATGGCCAAAATTACCCCAGCCATTTTTACCGGAAAAATCAGTCAATCGGCACTTTTTGCCTCCTTCGCTTGCGAATGCGGGAGGGTATTTGAAGCGTTAAGGCGTAATGACGCCAAGGTTTGAGTAGGGCGCGCTGTCCCAGCGCGCCGCGGCGGTTTCGGAGAAACCGCCCTACCCGGGCCACCGGCCCGGGCTACATCCCCATTAACGATCAACCCTCCGGACTCGGATCCACCCGCAAGGTCGTCTCCCCGATCTCCACTGCATCGCCCGCTTGCAACTGCACGCGGCCGGTGATTTGCGCACCATTAACCTGTGTGCCGTATCGGCTGCCCAAGTCCTCCAGCCAGCACACGCCATTTTCCAGCCACACCCGAGCGTGCAACCGACTCACGGTGGTATCCGGGCTGAGGTCAATATGGATGCCCTCGCGATTGTTCGGGCGCCCCACCGTCACCACCTCAGCCGAAAGCTGTTTGATGTGCCACTTGCCCTGATATTGATAGCTGATTTGCATATCGTTGAAAACTGTCGCCCCTTTTTATTCGCAAATAAATTGGCAAAAAGGCAATCCTGAAATAGAAACTCCGTATGAACCCAGCCGCGCCGCAAGCGCCCCAAACACCCCAACCGCGCGAACTGGTTCCCGGCCAACTCGTCGGGGCCGGTCGGTACACGTTGCGCTGGATGCTGGCCGCCGGGGGCACTTGCCGCGTGTGGCTCGCGCGCGATGAACGCCTTGGCGACACCGTGGCGCTCAAGTTTCTCCAGCCGCATCTCGCGCACGATCCCGTTCTCATCGCCGAGCTGCGCAAAGA
Organism: Limisphaerales bacterium; assembly: GCA_014382585.1. Lineage (NCBI taxonomy): Bacteria > Pseudomonadati > Verrucomicrobiota > Verrucomicrobiia > Limisphaerales > Limisphaerales bacterium. The sequence goes on from JACNJL010000061.1 coordinate 43,519, forward strand.
AGCTGCTGCCAACCGCCAGCTCACTCACCAAAACATCGTCCAACTTTACGACATTTTTGAAAGCCCAACCGAAGCGCCTTTTCTCGTGATGGAATTTGTCGAAGGCGCTTCCCTTCATACTCTGCGCCAGCAAAAGGAAAATGAACTTTATCGCTGGGCCGAACTGCGGCCTGTGTTGATGCAGCTTTGCAGCGCGCTCGATCACGCCCATGGCGCGCAGCTCATCCATCGTGATCTGAAGCCCGCCAACATTCTCATCGACCTCACTGGCCGCGTGAAGCTCGCCGATTTTGGCATCTCCGCCTCCCTTGCCGATGCGTACGTGGAACTCCTCGGCCAACGCGACACCCGTGGCACGGTCACCTTTATGAGCCCACAACAAATGGAAGGCGCCCCCCCCGCCGTGGCCGATGACCTCTACGCGCTGGGCGCCACGCTTTATGAACTGCTCACCGGCGAGCCGCCCTTCCACACCGGCGATCTCAGCCACCAAGTGCAAGCCGTGCCTCCGCAGCCCATTGCCGCGCGCTTGCGTGAAAAGCAAATCGAAAGCGATGCCCCCGAACCCATCGCGCAGCTCATTATGAGTTGCCTCGAAAAAGATCCAAGCAAACGCCCCGCATCCATCCGCGCCATTGCCTATGCCGTGGATCCCGCCGCGTCCACGCAACCGCTCTTCATCACCCCACCCCCGGCCACCGCCCGCCCCACCGGCCGCAAAACCGCGCCCTCGCCGCGCCGCAAATTTTCCACAGAATTTTACATCGTAATGTTCTTAATGGCCGCGTTGTTGGCAATCGCCGCAGTAACGTTGTGGACAGTGATGAAGAGGTAGCGGCCTCCGGCCGCGGTTGAGGGTTGATTGTAGCCCGGGCCGGTGGCCCGGGTAGGGACACGCTTCCGCGAGTCCCTACCAAAAAACCTTGGCGTCTTTGCGCCTTGGCGGTTCAAGAAATCAATTTAAAATTCAACTCACTAAAAAGTTCAACCGGCCGGGAGCAGAAGTTGCTTCCCGACCGGTTGTTTTGCTTCCCCCAACTGAAAACCACTAAAAATTGGGGAGGGCGTTATGGGTGAGATTTAGTTTATCGCAGTAATTCCAGCGCCGTCCGGGGGAGGTTGTTGGCTTCGCGCAGCATTTGTGTGCCGGACTGCACGAGGATTTGCTGGCGGGCGTATTCGGTGCTCTCCGAAGCCACGTCCACATCGGTGATGCGGCTCTTGGCTTGGCTGAGATTTTGTTTGCTCGTGGTGAGCTGACCGTTGGTAAATTCAATCCGCGACTGAATCGCGCCCAAACCGGCACGATCCAAGTGCAGTTGGCTCAACGCCGCGACAATCTGGGTAAGCGCGGTTTTTGCGCCGGCTACGGTGTTGATTTTTACGCCGCCCTGATCCGTGGCCACGGCCGACAGTTCTTGCAATGTCGAAATGGTAGAGCCGGAACCAATCACCGTAGCCGCCGCGTCCTCGCCGCTGGCGATGGGGCTGACACTGACGTAGTATCCTTTGCTGACGGCTTTACGGTGCTGATTTTCTAAGTCACCGTTGCCCACAGGTTCACTGCCAATAAAGCTGTCTTTGACGATGGCTGTGTAGTTGGATCCTGAAAATCCACCATTGCCATTTGCGGCGACGGTGAGATCCACTGTGGTGAAATCGCCAACATTAAACGTGGTCGAGTTAGCCGAGGGCGGGGCTTCCTTTACTGGGCCACTGGGCGGGGGGCCTGACACAAATGTTCCGGATCCATCAACGCGGACAAACGTACCTGCCAATAGCTTGTCGTCACCGTCACCGCGGGACGAAGTGGACCAACGGTTACCTGCACTTTCCGAGTCATCGTAATACAAATCCTGATTCAGCTTATTGGCACCAGTGGTGAGCTTCCATACATTTGAATTCACCACATAACCGGCTTTGCTGGTTTTGTAAATTTCCTGAGTGGTCTTCCAGGATTGTTCCTTGAGGGCATCGGAATACACCGAGGAACCCAAATCCACACCGCCAATGGTGAATGTATTTCCGTCCGCATCAATGGTGATGTCCACTGTGGAACCGTCGAAGAGTTCCACCCCGTTAAAATCTTTCGAGCGGGTATCGCGTACATAGGCCATGAGCTGCTGAAACTCCTCGTTATACAAGGCACGATCATCCGCCTGTTTGGTGTTATCCTGCGCCATCATCGCCAGCTCACTCATCCGGGTGAACGCACTATCAATCGATTTGATGTAGCCGTCCTGCGTTTGCGTGAGGCTCATCGCGTTGCCGAGATTGTTCAGCACCGAATCGAGCCGGCGCACTTGTGATTCCAGCCGTGCGCTCACCGCGAGGCCCGCGGCATCATCGGAGGGATTGATAATCTTCGAGCCGGAGCTCAACCGCGCCAGCGACTTTGCCAATTGATTTTGGCTGACCATCAAATGCGAGGCCGTCCGCTGCGCTTCAACATTAGTATTAATAACCATGTGTCTGTTCCTTCAGTAAGGTTCTCATTCTATAAAAACCGTTTCGGGGACCAGAGGAGCAACCCGCGTGCCAACTTTTGGGAATAAGTCAAATTCCAGAGATTTTTATGAAAAATCTCAAAAACAATCAAAATAAACACACAAAGATGCGGTTATTCAGGTAAAACAAGATGTAAAGGCGGTTTTTGGTGCAACCCAAGAAAGGCAAGAATTGCCGTTCAAACAATCAGAAGGGTCAAATGTGCCGGTGAACCAATGTAGCCCAGGCTACATCACCCTTAGCCCAAAGGCCGAAGAAGCTCTAAAACCATCCCCTGCCGTGCATTTGCCTGTCGCAAGGTGTGCACGGCGCTTTGGGCTCGGATTTGTTCGGTGGCGAGGCGGGTGCTTTCCTGCGCCACATCAGTATCGCGGATGCGACTGGCGGCGGCGGTCATACTTTCGCGTTGGGAAGTGAGCTGCGCGCTGGCGGATTCCAATCGGCTGAGCGTTCCGCCAATGTCCGCGCGCGAAATGGAAACGCTGGCGCCCGCTGCGGAAGTGGCATCGAGCGCGGCACGTGCGCCTTCCCTTGAGGTCAGTTTCGTGGTGTTGGCGGTGAGCACATTAAATTCGTCGGTAAACAAATCCACCTCACCCATCGTCACCGAATTGCCTTCGGGACTTACGGTGACTTCGCGCGATTGGCCGTCGAAAAGGTTTACGTGATTAACCTGCGCGGTGCGGACGTCGTTGACCATTCCTTTGAGCTGTTGAAATTCCGTGTCGTACAGCGCGCGGATGTCATCGGGCATGGTGCCATCCTGCGCGAGCACCGCCAGCTCGCCCATGCGGCTCACGATTCCATCGAGCCCTCGCAAGTGCGCGTCTTGCATTTGGGCAAACGAACCGGCGCTGGAAACATTCCGGCTCGCCGCATCCAACCGCGCCAGCTGCGCATCCAAGCGAGTGGCCACCGCTAAACCGGCGGCATCATCCTGCGGCGCGAGCAACTTGTTGCCGCTCGAAAGCCGCAAGGACGATTGCGCCACGCCGCTGACGTGCTGCGAAAGCAAATCCGCAAAGCGCACACCCTCGTTGTTGTTAACGGAAATCATGGTGTTCCTGAAGCAATGTTACCCGAAACTGGCGTTTACGCAAGGCGCGGGATTTGGGTTTCATTGGGGTGACTAAATTTCCTCGTAGGTTTCTACCGTGATATCTGTCTGCACGTCGCCGGTGTGTTTTGTGTCTAACGGCTCAAACAGTAATAGATGCGTTTCTTCTTTCGCGGTGGGTTTATGTTCCACACCTTTTGGCACCGTGTAAAACTCACCCGGATTGATGACCACGGTTCGATCTCTCAGTTCCAGAATGAGCTGACCTTTCATCACCATGAACAGTTCATCTTGATCATCATGTTTGTGGAAAACGAATTCCCCTTGAACCTTTGCCAGAATAATTTGCTGCCCGTTCAACGCTCCAATTCTCTTTGGAGACCAGTGATCTGAAAAGAGGTCGAACTTTTCATGTATATTAATGACGTCCATATTTGGCATAGCGTACTGAGGAGTGTGTTTCAGCCGGATTCATTGGATAAGAGTCTTATGGAAAAAAGCAGGAAATCCGGTTTTGTTTATAACTAGAATTTTACCCATCATCGGTGATTTTATTGATGTTATCCGAATTTTCTTTAACCCTTTTACTCAGGATAAGTAGATTCTGGCTCAATTTATCGCTCAATTCCTTGAGCTGGTTCTCCATCATCAATATTTCTTCCTTTATGTCGATATCACTAGAATTTCTTCTTTTTACGGCATCATCAAGAATCTGGTCTTTTTTGGCTTCTTCCATGCCGCTTAGTACCACTCCAATGAATAAATTAAGGACAATCATAGCACCTGTGACAATAAAACTGAGAAAAAACAGACATGCCACAATAGGAGATTCTTTGGAGACGATACTGGATTTTTCGATTCCAATATTGGCCAGCGCAGCGTAAGTGGCATCATCGTAGCCGTAATTGGCACTTCCATACATATTGATGTACATAAGGTCAGCCCAGTCTTCGAGGGTTAATGCTTGAAAAAGCGATAGCATTGAAATCTGTAGGTTTCTAAAATGAGCTGGATCATTTTCGCTGAAAATAAAGGTGCCCATACAACCATAGATATAAAAAAGTAACATTGCCAGAAGGGAAACATACCCTATCGATGGGATGCTTTTCAGTACGGCTCCAACCAGTATCTGAAGGCGGGGGATGGCCGATACTAGCTTCATGACTCGTAACACGCGAGCCAATCGAAGTACGGCGACAAACTCATTATTTTGAATGGGCAACAAGCATATTGCCACTATCGTGAAATCAAAGATATTCCAAGGATCACAAAAGTATCTCCAAGGCGTTTTGCCTTCAGCAATAATTTTGATCAACACTTCCAGAGCGAAAATACTAAGGATAATTGTGTCAAGGGTCGAAAGGAGCGTGTGATGTTCCGCTTCAAATTCCTTATAGGTTTGCAGCCCCACCACTACGCCGGCAGCAATGATGACGCCAAAAATAAAGTAGGAAAACCAGTTTGCTTCCGAGAGTCGTTTACAGAATGCGATCATAGTAAAAGATGGGTTGATGATAGTGACTAAACGAAGTGGGGGCAATGCTGATGTATTTGCTCACGATAACCCATGGATCGTTGCGGTGGGTGCAACTCCATCAACTTAGATAAAACTGTGGTGCCAACGCCCAAGTGGCACGCTGATTTTTGCCGCGTGCATAGTTTAAGCAACAGACTAGTTTGTCAGGGAGTATCCAAAGACCGCCTCAATCTTGTCAGCGAATGGTTTGTGTCGAGCTGGTAAGGAGGAGATAAGTTTTATCCCGAAAACAACGCATCGGCAGCGGCGAGCGTTTCGTGCGAACCGATGTCGAGCCAATCGCCGGGGACGGTCCAGGTGTGGACGGGTTGTTGGGGGTAAAGCCATTGGACGAGGCGGCCGGGTTGGTCGGGGTTGTGGCCTTCGCTAATGTAACGGCGGATTTCGGGCAGCACCGCACGCGGGTAATAATAGAGCGCAATGCCGATGAGCGTGCTCTTGGGGGCCTCGGGTTTTTCTTCAAAACTGGTGAGCCGACCGGATTCATCTTCGGCGTCCACCGCAACGACGCCGTATTTTTTGGCTTCTTCCAGTGAACCCACATCGTGGAGGCCGAGGACGGGCGTTTGGGTTTCGCGGCAGCGATCGCCAAAGCCGCGCAGGTCACCGGTGAACAGGTTGTCGCCCGCGATGACGAGCACATCGTCATCAATCGCTTCTTGTTCGATGACGAAATTCAAATCGCCGATGGCACCGAGTCGATCTTCGTTGCTGGTGGTGCCGTCGTTGATGATGGCGCCGGAAAAATCTGGATGTGCTTTTTGATAGTCCGCGAGCCAGTTTTCAAAATGGCTGGAAAATTTTTCGTTGGTGACGACGAAGGTTTTGTCGATGTCTCCAATGGCAGCGCTGCTGGTGAGGACGTGTTCGAGCATCGGGCGACCGCCGACGGGCAGCAGTGGTTTTGGGGTGTGCTCGGTGAGCGGGTGCAGTCGGGTGGCGTAGCCGGCGGCGAGAATGATTTGCTTCATATTACGGTGTGGAAAATTCCCGGCGCGGCGCGCTGGACCATGGCGCGGGATTGCACGAGAATGTCGACGCTGTTTTCGCACTCGAGCGCCTGCACGGCGAGGGCCTCACATTCGCTGTGGTTGAGGTGGCGGATGAGGTATTTGATTTGCAGCAACATCTGCGGTGCCACGCTGAGTTCATCCACGCCGAGGCCGAGTAACAGCGGGATGGCGGTGGAATCACCGGCCATTTCGCCGCACACCCCGGTCCAAATGCCGTGGCGGCGTCCGGCGTCGATGGTCATTTGCAGCATCCTCAACATCGCCGGATGCGTGGGGTCATATAAATCCGCGACCTTTTCGTTGAGGCGATCGACGGCGAGCGTGTACTGTATGAGATCGTTGGTGCCGATGCTGAAAAACTCGGCGCGCTTGCCGAGCGTGTTGGCGGTGAGCACGGCGGACGGGATTTCAACCATGATGCCGACTTCCAGATTTTCATCGAAGGGGATGCCTTCGGCGCGAAGTTCATCCATGCATTCGGCGAGCAGGGCGTTGGCTTCGGTCAGCTCTTCCACACCCGAAATCATCGGGTACATCAGCTTCACATTGCCGGCGGCACTGGCGCGGAGGAGGGCGCGCAGTTGCACGCGGAAGATATCTTTGCGTGCGAGGCAAAAGCGAATAGCCCGCCAGCCGAGGAAGGGATTGGCCTCATCCGTCTCGCCGATGGCACGGCCGATTTTGTCTGCGCCGATATCGAGTGTGCGAAAAATCACCGGCTCGGGCGCCAGCGCCTGCGCAACACGTTCGTAGCTGATGGCCTGTTCGTCCTCGTCGGGCAACACATCGCGATCGAGAAACATGTATTCGGTGCGGAAAAGCCCGACGCCTTGTGCGCCGCAATCGAGCACGGCGGCGGTGTCGCTGATTTGCTCGACGTTGGCGGAGAGAATAATCTGATGGCCATCGAGCGTAATGGCCGGGCTGTCTTTGATCTCCAGCAACTTGGTCTGGATATCTTCCTGTTCTTTTTCGAGTTGGCCGTATTCAAAAAGCGTTTGGTCAGTGGGGTTAATGATCACCACACCATTGAATCCATCGAGCAATGCGTAGTCGCCTGTGGCCATGCGTTCGCAGGCGGTCTTGAGGCCCACCACGGCGGGGATGCGCAGCGAGCCAGCAATAATGGCGGTGTGCGAAGTTTTGCCGCCGACGTCTGTGGCGAAGCCGAGCACGTATTCGGGGTTGATCTGCGCGGTGTCAATGGGGGTGAGGTCGTGCCGTACAAGAATGTGCGGCTCAGTGAGGTGGCCGAGATCCACCGCATCGCGTCCGGTGAGGTTGCCGAGTACGCGGGACGTCACATCGCGAATATCGGCGGCGCGTTCGCGGAGGTATTCATCCTCCACACTGCCCAGCGCGATGGCGTAGTTTTCTGAAACCTCGTGGAACGCAAATTCCACGTTGACGTGTTCCGCCTCAATAAATTTTTTGACTTCATCGAGCAGCGTTTGATCTTCGAGCACCAGCAGATGGGCATCGAAAATCTCTGCGTCGGAGGAGCCCAAGCTATTGCGCACCTCATCCTGAATGCGGGTGATTTCGCGGCGGGTGGCGGTGAGGGCTTGTTGGAGGCGCTCCAGTTCGGCCGGAAAATCTTTGGCTTCCACGCGTTGTCGCGTCGGGCGTTCGCCACGGTCATCATCGAGAACGACGATCCGTGCGCGCACCACGCCCGGCGAAACGCCAATGCCGCGAAAGATGCGTTCCCCATTATCCAAGCCATCAGCCACGCGCGGATGATGGTTCGCGGGAGGGCGGCGGAACAAGTAAAAACCAGTTGAAGAAATTGAACCGCCAGGACACGAAGACGCCCAATCCAAATGGGATGAAATAAAACAGGCGTGATAAATGGGGATTTATCCGGCAAAGTGCGCCTGTGTCTGACCTGCGCTCCATCCAAAATCTTGCCCTCGTGGGATTTATGGGTTGCGGGAAATCCACCGTGGGCCGCGCGGTGGCGGGCGGGTTGGGGTTTGAGTTTGTGGACACCGATGCGCTGGTGGAAGCGGAAGCCGGCATTCCCGTGAGTGACATTTTTGCCACCGCCGGCGAGGGCGCTTTTCGCAAACTGGAACGCGAAGCCATTGCCGGCCTCGAAACGCGGCGCGGGTTGGTGATTGCCACCGGCGGCGGCGCGGTGACCTGTCCCGATAACCTCGAAAGCCTCAAACAGCACGCTCTCGTCGTTTGCCTGTGGGCCGGCGCTGAGGCGTTACACGAGCGCACCCGGCACCAAACCCACCGCCCGTTATTGCAGCAGGAAAATCCGCTGGAAATCATCCGTGCACTATTGGCCGAGCGCGAGCCGCATTACAAAAAGGCCGACGTCATCATCAACACCGAGCACCGCCCCCAACGCGTCGTCATCGCCCAAGTGAAGCATCAATTCGAGGAATCCAGCGGCGGCGGCACTTCGTTTGATTCTACTGCAGCCTCCTGAGCCTCCGCCGCTTTCTCCGCCTTAAACACCTGCGCCGTGGTCACCTGCGCCCAGATCCAGGCGGCCTTCAAAATAATCACCCCCACCGCCCCCGTCACCAACGGCCCCATCATGCCGCTGCTCAAATGTTTTAGCGCTGCGGAAATATCGTCCACCTCGCCATTCATGCTTGCCGAGTAGTTTTTCAACGCGTGATAAAATTCATAAATGCAATAGCCGAGCAACGCAAAGCCGATGATGGAACCCACCAATTGAAGCATACCACTCACCCAACGTTTACAAATGAGTGTGCCCACCCCGGGCACCGTCATGTTCGCCATCAGGCAAACCCATTTCATGGTTGGGGCATCGGTGGCGTTGGCGTCCCGCCCGCCGGATTGCCCGTGCGTGCGCCAAATAAGTGCTCATAAGCCGCCATGTTAATGCAAAAGGCCAGTGGCGCTGTGAACAGGAGCCCCACGCCGCATGCTAGAATTCCCAACTCAGCAATGATGCCCACGATCATAAAGAAGAAGAACAGCTGGAACCAATGCTTGTTCACCACCTTGCGGCTGGTTTGCATAGCCTGCCAAAAATCGATTCGCCGATCCACCGCCAGCGGCAGGGCGAACGCCCAGCAAATACCCAAATAGAGTGCCGGCAAAATCATGACGAACACGCCCGCGATGATCAGGAGCACGCTGGCTCCGCCGATGTCCGGCACTGACTTGGTTCGGATGGCCTCCAATAGAGGTGCTCCGATGGCGATGCCCATCATCACCAGCCCGGGAATCATCGTGGCCAAAATGATCAGGCCTTGAATGAAATTTACCAGAAACAGCCCGGCGAAGTTTCGTGAGAACCCGGAAAACAAATCTCCCACATCCGGATTTTGGCCACGCTGCGCCTTGATAAAAAAATACATCAACCCGCCCAGCAACACCGGCTGAAAAATCATCGACGCGAGGCTGAAGAATATGCCGATGAATGGGATGATTGAAAACAAAATGATGGCGACAATAATGACCATGAATAACACGAACACGCCAATGGATCCGCCCATGTATTTGGAAAAAACATCCCACCCCCGCTCAAAGCAACCTGCGCTCCAAACACTGTGATCGCGCGTAAACACATCCGCCGGCAAAGGCGGATCCTGCCCCAGCCCCATTTCAGGCGGAAATGCCGGTGAGCCGTAGGAAGAGGGGGGCGGGGTAGGCGGGGCAACGGGCGGCGCCAAAGCGGCCGCTACTTCCGGCACATCACGCAAGCTCCACCAATCCTCAGCTCCTTCGGGTTTAATGCGCGTATCGCCATTGGCGCGTCCGCCCTTTACCCACTCGTGTACTTCTGCCGCTGAAACCGGCCCGTATTCCTTGCCGTCCCCGCCGATGATAATATATTGGCTCATAATCAATTAGCGAAAAACCGCCTTCACTTCGGGTTTATTCAAAATCACAATCACCCAAATCCCCGCGGCAATGCTCAGGCAGCAGCACTCGGGCAGCAGCACTCGGGCAGCAGCACTCGGGCAGCAGCAATTCCAATCGCACAGGAACCACAAAATACTCGTCGTCATAGCCAGTCCGTTGGACTGATCATTTTTACATTTGATCGCGCCGAGGGGGATGACGATGTTGGTCACAAACCACATCCCCCCCGGGGGTCAAAGAGCGTTTTGATATTATCAGGAAATCACCGTTGCCGCGAGGCAAAACTGCGTGCCGCGGGCGCAGCCCTATTTCACCGCAGCCGATTCTGCCACCGGCGGCGAGGCGAGCCAATTAAACGGAGCGATCGGAATATTCCGCACCACGCCAAGGGCAATAAAAATTACCGCGATCCAAACTAGCGGTTGATGGCATTCATTTTGCGCCAATGGCAAGGGCATTTCGCCACGCCGCCGCCATTCGCGCAGCCACATAAAAAATAGAAACCCAACAATCGGCAGCGAAAGAACAAAGCCGGGGTGAAACTGAACCGCCGCGAGCAGCCGCCCGTGCGTCAGCGCGTGCGTGGCGCGCAACCCGCCGCAGCCGGGGCAATCGAGGCCCGTGACTTTTTTGAATCCGCATTGCGGGAAATATTGTTTGTTGGCCACCGGTTCGTTGTGATGCACGAACACGATCGCCGCGATGAGTGCTGTGACCGCCAGAATGGGCAGCAGTTTCCACGCTTGGCGCGGTTTGAAAACGTTTTCAGCGGCAGCGAGGATGGGCGGTTCGTCGGGCATTAGTTTGCAAGCGCGGCAAGCTTGGCAGCCGCGCGGCCATCGTCGATGACGCCGGCGGCGAGTTCCATCCCGGCGCTGATGGAAGCGGCGGCGTTGGCGACAAACAATGCTGCGCCGGCGTTTAATAAAACTGCCTCGCGTTTGGGGCCTTGGTCTTCGCCACTTAAGATAGAGCGAATGAGGCCGGCGTTGGTTTCCGCATCGCCACCGGCAAGGTCGGCGAGTGTGGCACTGGCCAACGGGAGGTCGGCAGGATTGAGCGTGGACGTGGAAAAGCCGCGATCCTGATAAAATTCGGCAATCGCATTTTCGCCGAGCGTGGAAAGTTCGTCCATCGGTTTCCCGTCCGCGCTGCCGCACACCACCATGCCGCGTTCGATGCCGAGGGTTTGCAACACCTTGGCCATCGGTTCGGTGAGCCCGGCGCGCGGCACGCCGATGAGTTGCGCCGTGGGACGCGCGGGATTGAGCAATGGCCCGAGGAAATTAAAGAGCGTGCGCTGGCCGGCCTCGGCGCAGAGTTTGCGCGCGGGGGCAATATTTTTAAATGCGGGATGATACAGTGGCGCAAACAAAAACGCGAATCCGTGCGCGTCCATCGAAGCCGCCGCATCGGCGGGCGAAAGGTCAGTAGGAATGCCCAGCGCCGCGAGCACATCGGCGCTGCCGCTTTGGCTGGTGATGGCGCGGTTGCCGTGCTTGGCGACAGTGACGCCCGCCGCCGCACATAAAATCGAAACGGTGGTGGATAGATTGAAGGTGTTCAGGCCATCGCCGCCTGTGCCACAGACATCGAGGATTTCGCCCGCGCGCGTGACGTCATTGAGCGGCACGGCAGTGGCCCGCCCGCGCAGCTCACCGGCGAACGCGGCCAGCTCCTCGGTGGATTCACCTTTGGCGGCGAGGGCGGTCAGGAATTTTGCCTTCGTTTCGGCGGTCACATTCTCGGCGGTCATTTGCTGAACCGCTTCAGTGACTTGTTCGCCGCTGAGATCGGTGCCCGCGCGGAGTTGTTCAGTTAACGTGTTGAGCATCGGCGGGAAGGGTCGGGGTTCTTTGTGCGCGGTACAAGGATTTTACGGGGTGGGTAGGGCGGTTTCTCCGAAACCGCCACGGCGCGCTCGGTGAGCACGCCCTACCTTACACCTCACTATTCTCTACTCACCACTCACTTCCTCCGCTACATTGCGCGCCGCGTGGAAACCATCACTTTCAAAACTGAGACCGACGATTGCTTTACCGAAGCGATCGCGCAAGCGGCGGCGGCATTGCGTCACGGCCAGCTTGTGGCGTTGCCAACGGAAACGGTTTATGGCCTCGCGGCAAATGCGTTGGACGAATCGTGTGTGGCGAAAATTTTTGAGGCCAAAGATCGGCCGGCGAACAACCCAATCATCGTGCACGTGGCGGATGAAACGATGGCGCGCGATTGCGTGGCGGAATGGCCCGCCGCCGCCGCTGCGTTGGCCAACGCGTTTTGGCCGGGGCCGCTCACGTTAGTGTTGCCGAAGGCGGAGGGGATTCCGGATAACGTCACCGCGGGCGGGGACACGGTGGGCGTGCGTTGGCCGGGGCATCCGTTGATGCAGGAAGTGATTCTCGCGTGTCGGTTTCCATTGGCCGCGCCGAGCGCGAATGTGTCCAATCAGGTTTCGCCCACCACCGCCGCGCACGTGGCGGCGCAATTGGGCGGGCGCATCCCGCTGATCATCGATGGCGGCGCGTCCGAGGTGGGGATTGAATCGACGGTGGTGGAAGTGGCGGGCAATGCGGTGCGCGTGTTGCGGCCGGGAATGATTTCTGCTGAAGCGATTGCGGCGGTGTGGCCGGAAGGGGCGGCTGCAAATGAAACAGGCATTTTGAAAAGCCCCGGCCAGTTGCCGCGCCATTACGCGCCGAACGCGCGGCTGTTGGTTTTGGCGTGGTCGGACGCGGACGATTTGGAAAATCAAATCGCCTATTCGCGCACGCCGCACGATCGCGTTTGCGTCATTGCCCGCACGTGCATCGTGCCCGGCACACGCTTTGGCCGCGTGAGTCTTTTACCCAACGATCCCGAAACCTACGCGCGCGCGCTGTACGCCGAGCTGCACCAATGCGATGCCGAAGGGGCGGAGCTGATTGTGCTGGAAGCCGTGCCGGAGACGGCGGAGTGGCAGGGGATTGCGGATCGGTTGGCGCGGGCGGGGGGATGAGGTCATGCCAGGGTACGGCTTCGGTAATAGTTTGGGAATGACGTTCGTTTGACGGCGGCGGGCGTCAACGGCATTCTCGCCCGGTATGGTACAGTATTTGGATTTGCTTCGGCACGTGCTGGAGAAAGGGAAGCGGAAGGATGACCGCACGGGAACGGGGACGTTGTCGGTGTTTGGTGCGCAGGCGCGATTTGATTTGCGCGAGGGGTTTCCAATGTGCACGACGAAGAAGCTGCACTTACGGAGCATCGTTCACGAGTTGCTTTGGTTCCTCAAAGGCGACACGAACATCGGTTATCTCAATGAACACAAGGTTCGGATTTGGGATGAATGGGCGGATGAAAATGGCGATCTTGGCCGCGTGTACGGTGCGCAATGGTGCGACTGGCGCGCGCCGGATGGGCGGGGCATCAATCAAATCGACGAGGTCATTGCGCAAATCAAAACCAATCCCGACAGCCGCCGCCTGATTGTCAGCGCTTGGAACGTGGGTGAGCTGGATCAAATGGCGCTCGCACCATGCCACGCGTTTTTTCAATTTTACGTGCGCGATGGGGCATTGAGTTGTCAGCTATATCAACGCAGCGCGGATTTGTTTCTCGGCGTGCCGTTCAACATCGCCAGCTACGCGCTGCTTACAATGATGGTTGCCCAAGTCACCGGCCTGCGTGCGGGCGAATTTGTGCATACCTTTGGCGACTTGCATTTGTACTCCAATCATCTAGAGCAAACGCACGAGCAACTTTCGCGCGAACCGCGCGCTTTGCCGAAGATGAAACTGAACACGGATGTACAGAATATTCACGATTTTGTTTTTGAGGATTTTGAATTGGAGGGGTATGACCCGCATCCGCACATTAAAGCAGCGGTGGCGGTTTAGGTGGGTTGAGGGATGATGGTTGAAGGTTGAGGGCATGAAATCAAGTGCGGTCGAATCTCAAGTCCATCAACCATCAACCATCAGCTATCAACCAACCCAATTTCCTTTCAATTATCTGCTGAATGATAAATGCTTTCGGTATGACGGATCGGCAATGGGTTTTGGAAAAGGTCGGGGGAATGCCCGAGGATGCCTCGGCGCCGGAGATTCTTGAGGACTTGGCGCTGCAAACGACTTTGCGGCGGCGTTTGGCCGAGGGCGGCGGCGCTACGCCCAATGAACAGGTGTCGGGATTGATTGACGAATGGATCGCCAAATCCAATGGATCCAATGGATCCACTGGGAAGACGAAGCCCTCGACGACTTGAGACTGCTCGTCGAGCACATTGCCGCCGACAATCCTGATGCCGCACGGCGTTTCGGAATGTCGGTGGTGGACAAGGTGGAGGCGCTGCGACGGCACCCTCGAATGGGTCGCCGATACGCGCCGATGACGGAAGCGGAAATCCGCGAAGTGCCTGTGTCGCCTTATCGGATTTTTTATCGGGTGGAAACGGATCGCGTGGTGGTGATGGCGGTGATGGCGGTGTGGCACGGCGCGCGGAGCGAGCCAAAATTTTAAGGAGAACTTTTTGCAATCCCCTCAACCCTCAACCCTCAACCCTCAACCTGTCTTCAAGGCGATCGCGGCGATGTCGCTCAATCGGGTGATTGGCAATGGCTTGGAAATTCCCTGGCATTTGCCGGAGGATTTTAAGTGGTTCAAACAAGCGACGATGGGGGAGGTTTTGGTGATGGGGCGCAGGACGTTTGAATCGATTGGGCGGGCGTTGCCGGGGCGAGAAACATTGGTGCTCACGCGCGGGGATTTTTCGCATCCGGAGGTGGAGGTAATTCGGTCGTTGGATGACATTGCGCCGCGCTTGGAGGGGCGCACGTGTTTTATTGCGGGCGGCGCGCAGGTTTATGAACAGGCGTTGCCGCGTTGTTCGGATTTGTTGCTGACGATTGTGCAGCGTGAGGTGGAGGGGGATGTTTTTTTTCCGGAGTTTGAAAATCAATTTGAGGAGGTGGCGGTGCTGCGGGCGGAAAAGGAATTTTGCATTGTGCATTATCGAAATCGTGAAATGAACTAATGGCGGACTTGCTGAAATCATCCGGCGCGATGGCCGGGGCCACGCTGGCGAGTCGGGTGCTGGGGATGGTGCGGGAGATATGTTACGCCCGGTTCATGGGCGACGGGCTGGTGGCCGGGGCGTTTGTGTTGGCGTTTATGATTCCCAATTTGTTCCGGCGGTTGCTGGGCGAGGGGGCATTGATGGCGGCGTTCATTCCGGTTTTCAAGGAACAGGAAAAAACGGAGGGCGAGGTCGCGATGTGGCGCACGGCCAATGCGTTGATGAGCGGGTTGGTGGTGGTGCTGGCGGCGGTGGTGGGCGTGGGGCTTCTGGGGGTCACGGCGGCGCTGGAGTGGGGAGAGTGGAGCGCGAAAACAACATTGATGCTGGAGCTGTTGCGTTGGGTGTTTCCGTATTTGTTGTTGATTTGTTTGGCGGCGGTGGCGATGGGGATTTTGAATTCGCGCGGCCATTTCTTTTTGCCGGCACTGGGCGCATTGATTTTGAACGGGGTGATGATCGCCGCGGTGCTGTGGTTGGCACCGCGGTATGGGACAGAGCTGGAAGATCAAGTATTTGCACTGGCGGTGGGGGTGTTGGTGGCGGGGGTGGCGCAGTTGCTTTATCAATTGCCGGCGTTGTGGAAGGAAGGCTTTCGGCCGGAATGGATTTCGCCGTGGGCGGATGAATCGGTTCGGAAAATAATGAGTCGGCTGGGGCCGGGCGTGATCGGCGTGGCGGCGTTTCAGATCAATGTGTTGGCGACCTATTGCATTGGTTTTTTTGTGGGCGGGCACGTGGTGGCGTCGTACGGATATGCGGTGCGCTTGCTGGAATTGCCGCAGGGATTGTTTGCCGTTTCGATGGCGACGTTTTTATTGCCGACGTTGGCGGGGTTGGCAGCGGAGAAAAAGTACGGCGATTTCCGCGCGCGTATAGATGAAGCCGCGCGGCACTTGTTGTTTTTGAATTTACCGGCGGCGGTGCTGTTGTTTGTGATGGCGGAGCCGATCGTGCAACTGCTGTTTCAGTACGGCGCGTTTGATGAGGCGGCCACGCAGCGGGCGGCGTGGGCGTTGAAATGCCTGGCACCGGCGTTGCCGGGGTATTCGTTGGTGCTGATTTTGGTGCGCGCGTTTTATGCGTTGGGCGAGGTGCGGACGCCGGTGAAAATCAGCATCGCGTGTTTGGTGCTGAACTTGGTTTTGGCATTGGCGTTGGTGTTTCAGTTTAAGGACAATTTGCAGCAAGGGGCATTCGGCATAGCAAATACGATCAGCTCCACCTTGAACGCGGTGCTCTTGTGGCGGGCGTTGCGGCGGCGGGAGGAGTTGGCGCCGATTGCGTTGCCGGGGTTGCGGCGGCAATTGCCGGTGATGATGGTGCTGGCGATGCTGGCCGGTTGGGTGGCTTGGGGTGTGGGGCGTGGGTACTTGGATTTGGGTGGTGAAAGTGCTGCGGTATCGGCGCGGTTGCTGGCAGTTTTCGGGCCGTTGTTTAGCGCGGGGATTTTTTACTGGGCGGTGTGTGGCTTGGCGGGAGTGGATTCAGCAAAGGCGATTCTTGGAGTATTCCGGAGAAAGCGGCCGGAATGACCTATTTTTTGCCTAATTAGTTTGCGGATTTGCTTTTTCGGGGTACATTGTTTTAACGGGTTGGCGAGGTAGCAGCCTGAGAGACAGGGGGCGGGGGCAGTTTTTCCCGGCTGTATCTGTTGGATATTTCAAATGAAACCATTTTTGGCCATTGATTGCGGCGCGGCGAGCTTGAAGGTGGCGTTATTCGAGCCTCAAGCGAGCGGCAGTTTGGTGCTGTCACGCTACGAAGTGGTGTCGCTGGGTCAACGGGGGCTGGAAGAAGCCGACCGCGTGGGGCTGCTCAAGGAGGTATTGCAGGACACGCTCGACCGCCACGAGATCCGCGCCAAAGGGCTCGAGGCGCACATCTGCACGCCCAGTTACCAGAGTTTCACAAAATTTTTGCGCACCCCGCCGGTGGAAGGCAGCAAGGTGGGCCAAATCATCCAATACGAGGCTCAGCAAAACGTCCCCTTCCCGCTGGACGAAGTGGAATGGGATTATCAAATCCTCGGCACCGCGGAAACCGGCGAGCTGGAAGTGATGCTCATGGCGCTCAAGCTGGACATCATCGACAGCCTCTCCACCGTGTGCAATGACCTCGGCCTCAAGCTCGCCATCGTCGACGGCTCCGCCGCGGCACTGCGTAATTCATTTATGCACAACTACGGCGAGCTCGAAGGCTGCTCGCTATTGTTGGACGTGGGAGCCAAAACCGCCAACGCATTGTTCATCGAAGAAGGCGGCAAATTCTTTATGCGCAGCATCAACTTCGGGGCCAACGCCGTCACCCAGGAATTCTCCCGCGAGAGCGGCCTCGACTGGGCACAG
>JACNJL010000062.1 GCA_014382585.1 Limisphaerales bacterium
GGTCGGCGCGTTCGTGCAGGGCTCGGCTAATTTCCTCCAAGCCCTCGGCATTGCGCCCGCTGTGGCTATTGCGCTAATGGGCGTGCTCGTCGCCTCCTTCGCCGGCACCACGCTGGACACCGCCTGCCGTTTGCAACGCTACGTGGTGCAGGAACTCGCTGCCACGTTGGGTGGAAAGGTGGGCGAATCGAATTCTCCACCCGCTGCCCCGTTCGCGTGGTTGCAAAACAAACACGGCGCAACCATCTTCGCCATTGTCATCGCCGGCGCAATGGCCGCCGTCCCGTCCGCGGGCAATGCGTGGAGCCTTGCCCACGCCGGCAAAGGCGGGCTGCTTCTTTGGCCGCTCTTTGGCGCGACCAATCAATTGCTCGCCGGCTTGTCATTTCTCGTTATCACCTTTTATTTGTGGCGGCGCGGCCGCGCGATTTGGTTTATCGCCATCCCGATGATTTTTATGCTCATCATGCCGGTCTGGGCGATGACCTATCAACTGTGGGAAGCGCCCGGTTGGTTGCTGACCGCGCGCGAAGGTTTCCCCGATCACAAACCCAACTACCTGCTCGGCAGCATCGGTTTGGCCACCATCGCGCTAGAAATTTGGATGATCATCGAAGCCATCAAAATTTTTCCCAAAGCAAAGGGGGTGCTGGAGGAAAACGCACTCGATCAACAATCGGAATCTGCTCCGGCTAAGGCATAGTATGGCGGCGCAACGCATCGGTCTATTTGGCGGCACTTTTGATCCTGTGCACCTCGGGCACACGATGGTGGCGCAGGCGGCTTTGGCGGAGGTGCGCTTGGATCGGCTGTTTATTATTCCTGCCGCGCAATCGCCATTCAAGCCGGAGCAAACGGCCGCGCCGGCGGTGGCGCGTTTGGAGTGGTTGCGATTGGCGTTTGCCGATGAACCGCATTGCGAAATTGATGCGCAGGAAATCGAGCGCGAAGGCGTTTCGTTCACCATCGATACGGTGCGCAATTATGCGGCACGCTTCCCGGAGGCGGAGTTATTCTATCTCATTGGCGCGGATCACGTACCGACGCTGCCGGAATGGCGCGAGGCGGCGGCGCTTGCGGACGCAGTCACTTTTGTGGTAGTGCCACGCGCCGGTGAACCCGCCGTGGAATTCCCGCCCTCGTTTCGCGGCACGATGTTACGCGGGGAACCGATGGCAATTTCGTCCAGCGATTTGCGCGAACGTTTGCGTGCGGGGGAAGCAATTGAAAATTATGTGTCGCCGCAAGTTGCGGATGCGCTGAAAGTGAAGCATAGTTATTGAAACTGAAATGGAAGGACAAGCATTGGCTCTGGCGTGCCGCGAATACGCCGACGACAAAAAGGCGGGGAATCTGCTCGTGCTCGACGTGCGCGAGGTATCGACCATCACCGATTATTTTGTGATCGCCACCGGCAACAGCGAGCCGCACGTGCGCGCGATCTGGACGGATATCGCCGGGCGCCTCCAAAAAGATCATGCCGTGCGCCCGCCTAAACCCGAGGGCGATCGAAGAAACCAATGGGTCGTGCTGGATTACTACGACGTGATTGTGCACGTGATGCTTGAATCCGTCCGCGACGAATACGATCTCGAAGGCCTGTGGAACGACGCCGCTTTGGTGGAGTCCGCCGAAGTGTAGCTCGCGCCGTTGGCTCGGGTGGATTTAAATATCGGGCGTGCGACCCGGGCCATCGGCCCGGGCTACATTGAGCGATCTTCTTTCATCCCCACGGCGGCTTTCCATGCGAGCACGAGTTGGGCGACTAAGCCGAATAGCACCACCAAATTTCCAATTTGTGAGATGCCGTGCAGCGGGCCGAAGGATTTATTGGCGTAAGCGGTTTGTTCGGGGGTGGTTCCTATTTTGAAATAGTCGGGGTACTTCATTTGGTGCAGCCATTCGAGGCGCGGGGTGATGTAAATCAACCCGAACACAATCAGCGCCACCATCACCGCCAACAGTAATCCCCGCGCGCGGGGAAATTTTCCGCCGTCGCCTTCCAGTCGCCAACCGGCTAGCAAGGCCAGCACGGCGATGGCGGCGAGCGAAAGCTGAAATGCGGTGAAACGGTGGATGAGTTCCTGCGCTACGATGCCGTCGCGCGGTTTGGGGAGGGCTTCGGCCAGTTCGGGCGCGAAAAACATTGGCCCGGCCACGAAGGTGAAAAATACCGCGCCGCCCAGCCACACGGCGGCCGTGAGCACAAACACCAGTTGCGCGATGCGTTGTGGATTATTTTTCGGCTTCATTAGTTTCGCCGGCAGTTTGGGTATCGTCACCTTC
Organism: Limisphaerales bacterium; assembly: GCA_014382585.1. Taxonomy (NCBI): domain Bacteria; kingdom Pseudomonadati; phylum Verrucomicrobiota; class Verrucomicrobiia; order Limisphaerales; species Limisphaerales bacterium. Next base: position 2,287 of record JACNJL010000062.1, read on the forward strand.
GCGCTCGCCGGGCTCAGGTTTTTCTGGCTCGGCGTCTTTGTCTTCCACGGATTCTTTGAGGGGCGTGGTGTGGTATTGCACCCGTGCGGCCACGAGCGCGCCGTACAGCAGAATGAGCCACGTAAAATAAACCGCCAACATAAACACCGGCAGCAGGCCGAGGCTGCCGCCGTAGGTTTGGCTGTACCACCCTTTCTCCACCACCACGTGCGAAATATAAAGTGCGCTGGCGAGGTGATTGATCTGCCATAAAATGCCGGCCACCACGCCGCCCCAAATCGCCGCGGTCCACGAAACTTTTGTGTTCGGGATGAGCTTGTACAAAAACGTCAGGCCCGCCATTGCGAACAGCAATGGCACAAGCGTATTCACTACCGCCCCCATGGATTGCAGGCGGTCGCTGATGTTTTCAAAATGCACCGCATTGGCCAGCGCAAAGGCGAGGATGATGCAGCCGGGGCCGAGCACGAGCCCCGGCGAAAATTTCAGCAATTGCGAGTACCACACCCGACTCCGCCGCACGGCCCATAAATCATTAAACGTATCCTCCAGCTGCATCACCACCATCAGCCCGAGATACACAAACACCAACGCACTGAGCACACCGGTCTTGTCGAAGCTAACCTGTTGCGCGAGGTTATTGGTGAAGTCAGAAATATTATCGCGCAAGCCATCACGGATCTCGGCTATTTTCGCTTCCTTCTCCGGATCCTCGTGTTTGGCCGGCAATACGCTCACAATGATTTTGCTGACAAATTGTTGTGCCGGCGCCGTAGCATTCGCATCTGCCGCGCCTTTTGAGGATGGTTCGCCCACCAGCCAACCGGTCAGCACCGTGGCCAGCGCGAGCACGGGGATGAGCGCCAGCAGCGAGTTGAACGACAGCGCCGCCGCGCGCATAAAGCAGCGTTCCTCGTCAAACTTGCGATACGCCAGCAGAATAAACCGCGCCACGCGCATCCAGCGTTTGGGCAGCACCACGCGGCTTTCCTTCTCCATCACCTGCGCGAGATCTTCACGAAGGATTTTCCACGGATTCGGGATTTTCGGTAACGGATTGTCCACGGGTGCGCGGAGATTAGCAAAAAAATTTGGGTGAGACAATTTTTGAACCGCTAGGACGCAAAGCCACCCAGTTTTTTTGAACCTGGTTTCCCTTCGCAGCTTTGTGTCTTGGCGGTTCATCCTTCCCCAGTTTGAGTTTGTCAATCGCGCCGTTTTCTGCTCTACTTTTGGCGGATGGCGCGTAAGGAGGCTCCTAAAAAAACGGATTCCAAAGGAGGTGCCAACGAAGTACTCGGGATAGGGCTGCTGGCTCTGGCTGTGTTATTTTTGTTGGCGCTGTTTTCCTTTGATAAAGGCGATCTGTCGGTCAACGGCACAAACGTCAACGATCCCCTGCATAATCTTGTGGGCACGCTCGGGGCGTGGCTGGCGCAGGGCTGCTTTATGGCGCTTGGCGTGGCGGCGTATTTGTTGCCGCCGTTGACGCTGATTTTCGCCATCGCATTTTTCACCGATAAACTCGACGGCCTGCGACGGCGCTGGCCGTGGGCGGTGGCGTTGGTGTTGGCGGGATCAGCGGGGCTCAGTTTGTATCCCGGCCTCTTTGGCGGGTTGGCGAAAAGTCTGAACACGGTGGGCGCCGGGGGCTATGTGGGGATGTTGTTGCATAATGGCATTTTTCAACACGTGGGCACGGCGGGTGCCACGGTGTTATTACTGGCGGTGTACTTGGTGAGCCTGCTTTATCTTACAAATTTTCAGCTCAAAGAATGGGCCAAAACCGCGTGGTCAAAATGGAAGCTGCGCAAGGTGGATCGCTCACAGCCGCTGGCCAACGAAGAGATCGAGCTGAACCAACGTGAAGCTGAACTGCAACAGCGCGTGGCGGATTTGCAAAAGGAATTGGCCAACACCGCTCAGACGGTGCCCGCCGTCGTCAACCGCGAAGAGCCAAACATTATCGACCTCAGCCAACCGCAAGCGCGCCCCAAGGCGGCAGTGGCGGATGAAGAAGCACCGACGGAGTCGCGCCGCAAGTTGGCGGCGATTGTGTTCACTGATATCGTGGATTATTCCAGCCTCTCCAATCGCGATGAAAAAGCGGCGTTGAAGCTCCTTAAAAAACAACGCCGCTTGCTCAAGCCATTGGTCAAACAATTTGAAGGCGAATGGCTCAAGGAAATTGGCGATGGTTTACTTTTGAGTTTCGACAGTTCGCTCAGTGCTGTTGAGTGCGCGCTGGCAATTCAGGCGAAGGTGCTTGGCGAGGAGCATCTCGAACTACGCATCGGCATTCATCAGGGCGACGTCGTTCGTGAAGGTAACGACATCCTGGGCGACGGCGTGAACATCGCCTCGCGCATTGAGGAATACGCGCCGGTCGGTGGCGTGGCGGTTTCCGCAAAAATCCAGCAGGACCTCATCAGCCAACCGCAATACGAAGCACGGTTGCTCGGCGAGTTCGTCTTGGAGGGGCTCGCTCAAAAAGTTGAGATTTACACCGTGGCCGTGGCTGTGGAGGTGTTGCCCGAGACTGTCTTTGAGGACGAAGATCTTACCGCTAATCCGGAAGTGGTGGCAGTGGTGGAATCGGAGCCGGAAGAAAAAGCCGACCATGCGGTAGCCACTGTGGAGGAAATCCTTGGCGATCCCGAGGACGACACCGAGCCGACGGTGCACATCGCCCCCGCTATTTCCAGCACCGGTCCCGCTAAATTCAAACGCCCCAAACCCACCGCCGTGGCGCGCGGGCCGCTCATTGAGAATTATAAATTGCCGCCGGTTGAGTATTTGCAAGCGCCGGAATTCATCGCCGCGCCCACCGATTCCACCGACGAACTTAAATCCGCCGCCATTACCATTCAGCAAACGCTCAGGCAATTCGGCGTGGAAGTCGCGCTGGGCGACATTACCAAAGGGCCCACCATCACCCGTTTCGAGCTGCATCCTGCGCCGGGCGTGAAGATGGAAAAAATCACGACTTACACCAACAACATCACCGCCGCACTCAAGGCCGAGCGCATCAACATCCTCGCTCCCGTGCCCGGCAAAAGCACGGTGGGCGTCGAGGTGCCCAATCGCGTTAAGACAAAAGTCATTATGCGCGACTTACTCGAAAGCGATGAGTGGAAGAAGAGTAAAGCCAAAGTGCCCGTGGCGCTGGGTAAAGATGTTTACGGCAAACCTATCGTGGCGGACCTCGCCGAGATGCCGCATCTTTTGATTGCCGGCGCCACCGGCGCGGGTAAGAGCGTGTGTATGAACGGCATCGTCGCCTCATTGCTTTATAAATTTTCGCCGGATGAATTGCGGCTCGTGATGATCGATCCCAAAGTGGTGGAGTTGCAAATGTACAACACCCTGCCGCACCTCGCGATGCCGGTGGTGACCGATTCGAAAAAAGTCATCCTCGCGTTGCGCTGGGTGGTTTCGGAAATGGAAAAGCGCTATAAAATTTTTGCGAAGGAAAATGTGAAGAACATCCAATCCTTCAACAAACGCCGCCGCGACAAACCGCCCGCCGAGCCGGAGCCGCAGATGACGCTCTTTGATGGTGAGCGCGGCAATTCCGAAGGGTTTGCCGTGGAAATCGATGAGGAAATCGTGGTGCCACGCGATGAGGAAATCGAAATCCCCGATCGGCTTAGTTATATTGTGGTGGTCATTGACGAGTTGGCCGATCTCATGCTCACCGCGCCGGCCGAGGTGGAAAACGCCATCGCCCGCATCACCCAAATGGCCCGCGCCGCCGGCATTCATTGCATCGTGGCCACCCAGCGCCCGAGCGTGAAAGTCATCACCGGCGTCATCAAAGCCAATATCCCAAGCCGCATTGCATTTCAGGTTGCCTCCAAAATCGATAGCCGCGTGATCCTCGACGAGATGGGCGCGGAGAAACTCTTGGGCAAAGGCGATATGTTGTATCAACCGCCCGGCGCACCCAAGCCCATCCGTGCGCAAGGGCCGCTGGTTACCGACGAAGAGGTCCAACAAATCGTCAGCTTCATCACCGAACAGGGCAAGCCGAAGTTCGAAGTGGACATCACCCAGCAGCTTTCCAAACCCGCTTTGGCCGGCTCGGCCTCCAGCGGTGAGGATGAAGATCTCATCGAACAATGCATCGAGGTCATTCGCAGCGAGCAAAAAGCCAGTGTCTCCAAACTGCAACGCCGCCTGCGCCTCGGCTACACCCGCGCCGCGCGCATTATGGACGAGCTTGAAGATCGCGGCATCGTCGGCCCCGCCCAAGGCCACGAGCCCCGCGAAATCCTCATCGACCTCGACGGCAACGGCGCCGACGGTCGAGGCCAAGGCGTGGCGGAATTGGTTTAGGGGAATGACCAATTCCCCAAAACCCAGGGCCCAAGGAATACCCAAATCCCAACAACCCACTTTCGCGCCTCCTTGGGATTTGGTCATTGGGATTTCCTTTGGATTTGTGTTTTGGAAATTGGGCCTTCAAAATCCCCTTTCCATCCAACCCTCCTCGGCGTAACTTGCCCGCAATGGCGATGGCGACGAATCGAACTTACAAGGTGTGGGCCGCGGATGACGTGGTCTACGGCCCCATCGATTTCCCAACGCTCAGCCAATGGATCCGCGAGGTGCGTGTGACCGATGCGATGTGGCTTTATCTGGAAGACACCGAGCAATGGGCGCGCGCGGGTGATCTGCCGGAGCTCGGCCTGTATTTCGAGAAAGCCGCCGGCCTGGTGAAGCCCGGCACGATTGTCCACAGCCCGCTCATCCCCGGCGTTCCCGTGGGCACGCTGGAAGGCGTGGAAATTTTCAAGGAAATGACCGACCAACAACGCGGCCGCTTTGCTCAAAGCATGGAGGTGCAAAAGTTTGTGAAGTTCGAAATCCTTGTTAACGAAGGCGACGTGGGCGACGCGATGTTTGTGTTGCTCGAAGGCGTGGTGCGCGTCCGAAAAATGGTGGGCGGCAAGGAAACACCACTTGCCACGCTGAAGGCCGGCGAAGTGTTCGGAGAAATTTCGCTGTTCGATCGCGGCAAACGCAGTGCCGACATCGTGGCCAACAGCGATGGCGTGCTGCTCAAAATCGACGCCAAAGAATTCGAGCGCCTCGTGGATCAACAACCCGAAATCGCCACCCCCTTCCTCGCCGCCCTCGCCGCCAAAATGTCCACCCGGATGCGCGCGGACAACGAACGGCACAAGAAGGATTTGATTCTGATGCAGTCAAGCCGGTGATTTGATTTACGAATTACGATTGTTGATTGACGATTAAACCAATCGTCACTCGTAAATCTTCAATCGGAAATTTCAACCAACTGATCGTCTTCCAAAAACGTCACTTCCATCCCTCCCAATGCCTCGGCGGCTTGGGTTTTTAGGGCTTCGAGATTTTCGCGGTGTTGGCGGGAGAGGTGGGTGAAACAGACGTGGCCGATTTTTTTGGTGGCGAGGAGGGCGAAGAGTTCGGTGGGTTCCACGTGGGCGAGTTCGCAGCAGAATAAATCCAGCGGCTGGGCGAGCAACGGCTCGAGGTCGGTGGCCGCGCCGATGTCGCCACTGTGGGCGATGCGGGTGTCTTCGGTTTCCAAAATAAAACTGAACGCTTCAAAGCCTTGCGGATATTTTTCCTGAAAATGCTGGCGCAACGTTTCGAGGTGGGTGGTGGGGTGCGGCGTGATTTTTATGGGGCCAATGTGCAATGGCTCGTTGGCGGTGAGCGGGGCGAAGTCCAGCGCGGCGGGCATCAACTCGCGGAAAATAAATGCGGCATCGAGCATCCGGCGCACGGGCTCGAGGCCTTCGGCGGGCATATGCACGGTCAAATCCCGCGTGCGTTTCTCGAGCCAAAACCCCTGCATCAACATGAAAAAACCGCCAATGTGATCGCAGTGCAGATGGGTCAGCAAAATGCCATCGAGATCATCGGGCGCAATGCCGGCGGCACGCAGACGGCGGCTCACCGGCTCGCCGCAATCGATCAGCAGCGTGCGTCCGCCCAGCCGGTACACGAACGCCGAATGCCCGCGCGAATCGCCGGCCCAGCCATCGCCGGTGCCCAGCGCGTGAAGAGTTGCCTTGCTCACTTGGCGGGGAAAGCTATCGGAAAGCGCGGGTATTGTAAATGTTGGGGGCTACATTGATTCACCCAATGTTCACAATGTCATTGGGATAACTTTTTGTGCCAATCATTGTGAACGGTCGCTAAATTGGCTGCATGGCAACGGTGGCCGAACAACTCAAAGACGCACGCGAAGCGAAGGGCTTGGCGCTGGCGGAGGTGGTGGAGCTCACTCAGCTCAAGACCGACCAAGTGCAGGCGCTGGAAAGCGGCCGTTATGAGGAATTCGCCGCGACGGCGTACGTGCGCGGCTTCGTGCGCAGCTACGCGAATATGCTGAAGCTGGACACGGAAGCGCTGCTCGAACAGCTGAATGTTGAGATGGGCCAAGCCCGCGAAGGCCAGCCCGACGGCAGCAACGCTGCTCTGCGCGCGGGGATTCTCGATGCCATAATGCTCTCCTTCTCGCGCGTGAACTGGCGGCTTGTGTTGCCGGTGTTTGCGTTTGTCGCTCTTGCCGCCGGCATTTTTTATGGCGTCAAATGGAAACGCGAGTTCGACAGCACTGATCATTTGAAAAATATCGGCCCCGGCCTGTACGCGCCTGATGCCACTTCGGATGCGGATTTGCTTCCGCTTGATTCCGGCTCTTGATTTTATTTTCGGAATCACTAGGCTGGCTGCGCCCGTGGCCCGCTCGTCCCAACGCAATGCTGTTGCCGCCCCAACTCGTGTGGGGTTGATTTCGCTGGGGTGTGCCAAAAACCTTGTCGATGCCGAGGTGATGCTCGGCTCGTTGATGGCCGATGGCCTCGAGATTACCAACGAACCCGCCGAGGCCGACGCGCTGATCGTCAACACCTGTTCCTTCATCGACACCGCGCAAGAGGAAAGCGTGGACACCATTCTCGAATCCGCCGAGTACCGCGAAGCCAAACGCCCCGGCCAAGCGCTCATTGTTTCCGGCTGCCTCCCGCAACGCTTCCGCAAAGAGCTCCCCAAGCTGATGCCTGAGGTGGATGCGTTTATGGGCGTGGACCAAATCGCTGATGTCTCCCGCATCGTGCGCGAGGCTATTGATCATCGCGCCGCGAAACCCACTAACGGCGCGCCCAAGCGCGTCCGCAAAAAAGCCGCCGCGCCGATTAGCGAAATTCACCCGCGGCCCGAGTACGTGCCCGATGTGGAGACGCCGCGCTTCCGCCTCACGCCGCGCCATATGGCGTATGTCAAAATCGCCGAGGGCTGCAATCATCCGTGCAGTTTTTGCATCATCCCGCGCATGCGCGGCAGTCATCGCAGCCGCCCGCAAGCGGATCTTGTCACTGAATCGCAGCGCCTCATCAATCAGGGCGTCAAAGAGCTGAATCTTATTTCGCAGGACTCCACCTATTACGGGATGGACCTTCGCCCCGGCCATCGGCGTACCATTTCGTCGCCGGAAAATTTCGCGCGCGCCAATGCCGATCTCCCCGCCGGCGGCGCAAACCTCAGCACGTTGCTTCGTGAGCTCAACACACTGCAGGGCGATTTTTGGATTCGTTTGCTTTATACCCACCCCGCGCACTGGACTGATGAGCTCATCAAAACCATCGCCGACTGCGCGAAGGTCGCGCGTTACGTGGACATCCCGCTGCAGCACATCCACGACGTCATGCTCGAGCGAATGCGCCGCGAGACCGACGGCCAATACATCCGCGACCTCCTCGGCCGCATCCGCGAAGGCATCCCCGGCATTGCCCTGCGCACCACGTTTATTGTCGGCTTCCCCGGCGAAACTGAGAAACGATTTGAGTCGCTGCTGGAGTTTATTCGCGAAACAAAATTTGAACGACTCGGTGTGTTTGCTTACTCCAAAGAAGACGGCACGCGCGCGGGCGGAATGCGCGGGCAAATTTCTGAGGCGATCAAAAAAGAACGCTGCGCCGCCGCGATGGCCGAGCAGAAAAAAATTTCCCGCGTGCGGGGCAAAGCTAAAATCGGTGCTAAAATTAACGTGCTCGCCGAGCGCCTCGCCACCGATACCGACCTCAAAGGCGCGGACGTCCGCTCGTGGGAACACGGCCATATGCGGGACAGCACCCAAAAAAGCGCGCGCAAAAGCCCCAAACTCGATACCGCTCAATACACCCTCACCCGAGGCGAAGCCGACGCGCCGGACATTGATGGCCGCGTGTACGTGAAAGGCGAATTGCCGCTGGGCGATTTTTGCTGGGTCCGCGTGGTGGGCCACACAGATTATGATTTGATTGCGGAGAGAATATAACGACGCGATGAATCTCCCCAACAAACTCACCACCTCGCGGTTTTTCATCACGCTCTTTTTTGTGATCATCGTGTTGTGGGATACCCTCCCGTACAATACCTCGTGGGCCGCGCTGTTGTTTTTCATCGGCGGCATGACTGATATCGCCGATGGCATCATTGCCCGCCGCCGCAATTTGCAATCTGATTTCGGCGCGTTGATGGATCCCCTCGCTGATAAAATTCTCGTCACCGCCGGTTTCATTTTGCTCGTCGGAATGGAAATGAATCCGGCAACTAACCTCACAGGCTATCATCTCCCCGAAGCCATCGCCGCGCCCGGTTTGCCGGGCCACTCGCTCATCCCCGCGTGGATGGTGATCGTCATCGTTGCGCGTGAGCTCGCCATCACCGGGCTGCGCCTGCTCGCCGCCAACAAACAAGTCGTCCTTCCTGCCGAGAACATCGGCAAACGCAAAACCAATTTCCAATTCGTTGCCGTCGTCGCCATGCTCATCCTCGTGAGCTACCCCGGTTGGGGCGAAGGCTGGGTGAAATTTTTCAGCTGGGAAATCGCCGGTTGGCCCTGGAGCATTTGGGTCACCTTCATCGCCACGTGGGGCGCGGTATTGCTCACCGCCATTTCCGGCGCGCACTACCTCTGGAGCAACCGCGACCTCTACATCAAAGATATGTGATGGACCGCCTCCTCCTTTGGATCGCCCAAGGCACTTGGCTCGGTCGCGTGCCCAAAGCCCCCGGCACCGCCGGAACCCTCGGCGGTTTCCCCCTCACCGCGCTGCTCCTTTGGCCCGGAAATTTCTGGGCTTACCTCGCCGGATGCATCGTGCTCATCCCCATCTCCGCCCGCATCTGCGAACACGCCGAGCGTATCCTCGATGAAAAAGATCCGCCCTCCGTCGTGCTCGACGAAATCATCGCCATCCCCATCTGCTTCCTCGGCATCTTTGCCCTCATGGAATTTAACGGCCCCAGCCAACCCACCCTCACTGCTATTTTAGAAATCCCCAATTGGGCCGCCTGGGCCCTCGCCGCCTTCGCCCTCTTCCGCCTCTTCGACATCTGGAAACCCGGCCCCATCGATACCATCCAAAAACTCCCCAACGGCTGGGGTGTAATCATGGATGACGTGCTAGCCGGTGCAGTGGTCTGCATCCTCCTCACCGTGGCGTTTTACATCGTTTGAACCGCCAAGCCACCCAGTTTTTTTCAGTGTATTAGTTCAGTGTATTAGAAAAGGTGTGCACTCCGAGTGCGCCGCGGCGGTTTAGAAAAGAAAATGGGGCAAGGCGGGATTTGCTCCTCCCGGACCATCGGTCTGGGCTAAATTATGCGCGTTAGCGCTACTTCATTTTGTCGAAGTTTTGTTGGAGGATTTGCCAATCTTCGAGGTCTTTGGTTTTGGTGAGGAATTTTTCGTTTACAGTTTTTTCGCGGTCTTGTTTGGAGGGGCGATCGACTTGGTAGAAAATTCCGAAGTGGCCGGGGAAGGGTTGGCCGGCCAGGGCGTAGGCTTCGCCTTCGTTGGTGGGGTCATGGTCTTCGGGGACTTCGAGGAATTCGCCGCCTTTGCGGGGGTTGCTGGCGTCGAAGGCGCCGTTATAAAATTCGGTGCATTCGCTGAGGCATTCGATGAAGCCAAAGCCGTTGTGATCCATCGCGGCTTCCATCATGGCGAGGAGGTGTTTGGGGTTGGTGTGGGTGGTGCGGGCGACGAAGGTGGCGCCGGCGGCGATGGCTTGTTTGAGGGGGTTGATGGGTTGATCGACGGCGCCCCACATGTCGGTTTTGCTTTTGAATCCGATGGGTGAAGTGGGGCTGGTTTGTTTTTTGGTGAGCCCGTACACGGAGTTATCCATCACGACGTAGGTGAGGTTGACGTTTTTGCGGGCGCAATGGGTGAAATGATTTCCGCCGATGGAGAAGGCGTCGCCGTCGCCGCCAAACACAAAGAGGTCGAGGTCCTGTCGGGCCATCGCGATGCCGGTGGCGAAGGGCAGGGCGCGGCCGTGGATGAAGTGGACGCCGTGGCCCTGCACAAAGTAAGGGAAGCGGCTGCTGCAACCGATGCCGGCGACGGTGGCGATTTTCTCGTGATGGATGCCGCGGTTTTGGATGAGCTTGAAGTAGAGGGCGAGCACGGAGAAATCGCCACAGCCGGGGCACCACGTGGGGTGATCGGCGGCGAGGTCTTTTTTGGTCAGCGGTTCGCGGGTGATTTCGGCTGTGGCGCTCATGGTGTCAATTAACCGTTAAGTTCTTCGAGTTTGGTTTGTACGCGGGCGAGCACGTCTTTGACGCGCCAGGTGAGGCCGTCGGTTTTGTTGATGCCCACGATTTTTGAATTGGCAAATTTGGCGCGTAACAGGCCGCAGAGTTGGCCGTAGCCGTAGAGGCCTTCGTCGTTGTTTTCCACAACGAAGACGTGGTTGAAGCCGTCGAAAATATTTTCCAAGCCTTCGGGCATCGGATGGATGTGGCGCATGGTGAGGCAGGAAATGCTGTCGCCGGCTTTGCGGGCTTGCTCGGTGGCTTCGCGCAGGCTGCCTTGGGTGCTGCCCCAGCCGATGAGGAGCACGTTGCCTTCCTCGGGGCCAAACACTTTGGGCAATTCCAGGTTGCGTCCGAGCGCCTGCAGTTTGCTGCGGCGTTTGGTGGTCATGTCCAAATGCATTTGGGGCGAACCGCTGGGGTGACCCATTTCGTCGTGCTCAAGGCCGGTGACGACTGGATATTTGCCGTTTCTGATGTGAGTGCCGGGCGGGGCGTGCTGGGTGATGCCGTCGGGCGCGGAGAGGTCGTAGGGCTTGTGCTCGTCGCGCGGGGTGAGGTCGGGCGAAATGTCCTGGCACAATTCCTGCAACTTCGGCATCGTGAAGGCTTCGATGCGCGTGGCAATGGCTTGGTCGGTGAGAATGAAAACCGGGGTGCTGTATTGGCGCGCGATGTTCACGGCCTCGATGGCGGTGTAGAAGCAATCCTCCACGCTGGCGGGTGCAATGACCACGCGCGGGGAATCGCCGTGGCCACCGAAGACTGCGATATTGAGATCGCTTTGCTCCACGTTGGTGGGCATCCCGGTCGAGGGCCCGCCGCGTTGGACGTCGATGACGATAAGCGGAATCTCGGCCATCACCGCCCAGCCGATGGCTTCGCCCTTGAGGGAAATGCCGGGGCCGGACGAACCGGTGACTGCCACGCGACCGCCCCAACTGGCGCCGATGGCCATCGAGACTGCGGCGATTTCGTCTTCGCACTGCACAAAAACTCCGTCGTACTTGGGCAGCTCGCGGCGGAGCAGTTCCATAATATCCGACCACGGCGTGATGGGGTAGCCCGCGCCGAAGCGCACGCCGGCGGCGAGGATGCCATAGCCGAGCGCGTCATTGCCGTTGCAAACGACTTGGTCCGTGTCGCGTGCTTGGGGTTCTTCGAACGCGTAAATTTCTTCCAGCGTAGTGAGCGGATAACCGTACCCCGCGTGAAACGCCGTGAGCGCGGTGGTGGTGATGCTGCTGGCTTTGCCTTTGAAGCGTTCGGAGATGAGGCCTTCCAGTCGCGCGGCATCGAGATCGAACATCCGCGCCACGAGGCCGAGCGCAAAAATATTTTTGCCTTTGTCTTTGGCCGTGCCGCCGATGGCTTCCACCGTTAGTTCCGCGATGGGGCAGCCGATGTGGCGGTATTTTTTCAGCAACTCCGGATCCGGTTCCACGTGGCTGCTGTCGTACAAAACGATGCCGCCTTCTTTTAGAAAATTGATGTGGTTTTCGTAGCTGTGTTGATAAAACGGCATCAGCACATCCGCTTCATCACCGGAAGTGAGCACCTCGCCAGAGCCAATGCGCACCTGGAAAATCGACGGCCCGCCGGAGATGGTGGCGGGGATGGTCATAAAGGTCATCACCTCCTGCTCGCTGCGGCCGGCCAATTGGGCGAGAAACCCGCCAATGGACTGGATACCGTCCTGCGAGTTGCCGGCAATGCGGATGACGGCCTCGGTTACTTTCGAGACCTTTGGACTATCGCTAACGACCTCTTTGGTCGCGGAACTATCGCTCATTGAATATGTGGATAAAATTGCCGATTGCTACCACTAGGCCATGCGCCTTCGACTTCCCTGCAAAGGGATGCGGGAAACTATCATCATTGGGCGAGCTGTCAAACGATATTCACAAATGAGTCCAATTTTTATCGTGGTGGATAGGTAGGGAAAAACAGGTGCGAAGGTCGGGGCATCAAAAGTCATTCACAAAACCAGAGCGGGGCTTCGCCCTCCTTCGGCTCAGCAGCAACTTCGCCCTCCCGTAGGATTCGCGCCTTGCGCCGGTTCGTGGCTGCGCTCACACTCGTCGGCGAAACGATGGCTGAGGATTTGCAAATCCAATTTGATGATGCTGTATTCGCTTACACCACGGGCGATTATGCCCAAGCGGTAGCGGGATTCGAGGCGGTGCTGGCAACGGATCCGGAGCATTTTGAGGCGCGGCTGTCGCTGGGCATGGCGTTTTACCGACAGGAAAACTATGCCGCTGCCATTGAGGAAGGCCATAAAGCCGAGGCCATTAATGCCGATGAACAGCGCGTGCACACCAATCTTTCGCTCGCTTATATGAAGAGCGGCAACAAAGAAACCGCCGAGCACCACGGCTTGCAGGCCAAGATCGTCGGCTGGAAAGCCGATCCCAATGCTGCTGCGGCCACGGCGGCGGAAGGCGAGGACGATTTGAAAATGGCGGAGCCCAAGCTGGAGAATATCAAACTACCCACAAAATTCCCCGAACAACCGTGGAAGAAGAAAAACTAAAATGAAAAGCGCATACGAACTCGCGATGGAAAAGCTGGACAAAGAATCGCCGGTCCAAAAAGTCACCGACGAACTCAAAGCCGAGCTGGCTGAGCTGGATAATCTTTACCAATCAAAACTCGCCGAACGCGAAGTATTCCTCGGAGGAAAAATCGCAGAAGCCGAAGCAGCCGGCGACTTCGAAGCTCTCGAACAATTGCAACGCGAGCTGGCTAGCGACAAGAAAACGCTGGAATCAGATTTGGAGGAGAAGAAGGAGGCGGCGCGAAGCAAATAATTTTTTGAACCGCCAAGGCGCAAAAACGCCAAGATTTTGGTAGGGACGCGCTGTGCGCGTCCATGGACATGCGGCAGCATGTCCCTACCGTAAAAGATGAAATCTCAACTTCCCCTATTTTTTATGAACTGCCAAGCCGCCGAGATTTTGAAAAGGGTTTCCCTTGGCGTCTTCGCGCCTTGGCGGTTCATCATCCCTCCAGCGAGAAATAATGCAACGCCGCCACGATCACCGAGTGGCGGATTTTGTTTTCCTTAACCAACTGCGGCAAATCGTCGGCGGGCACAAGCCGTGTCCGTAAATCTTCGCCAGCGTCCATTTGCATTTCGTGGGTGCGATGGCAGTGTTCCACGAGGATGGTGTGGACGCGGTTATTCATAATGGCAGGATTGGCGAGGCATTCGCCGATCTTGCGGGCGCTGGCGGCGTCACCGGTGTAACCGGTTTCCTCCTGCAACTCTCTCAATGCTGTCACCACGGGATCGGTCTCGTGGGGATCCATCATTCCGCCAGGGATTTCCAGTTCCACCGTTTCGGTGCCGTGACGGTATTGCTCCACCATCACCACTTCGCGGTCGGGCGTGAGGGCGATGATGTTTACCCAATCGGGGCACTCAAGCACCACCATCTTATGTTCGTTGCCGGTGCGCGGGTTAACAACCGTGTCTTCGCGCAATTGAAAAATGCGATGATCGCTGATTGGCTGACTGCCGCGCTTTTCCCATTTACGAATTTCATCAGCCATTGTGTTTTTGGCGTTCGGTGTTGGCGTTCTTCATCAGCTGCAATAAATGGATGAGTGCCTGTTCGTAAGTGCGATCACCTTCGGCGGCAAGTTGATGGGCACGCTTATCGAATTGCGCGGCCATCGGGGTAGCCTTGGCGGGAGGTACGCCGAATTGTTGCAGCGCTTGTTCGAGAGCGGCCTGTTCGGCGGCGGTCATTCCACGTCGGCGTCTTCGCGCGACACGATGGAGATGGACATCACGTCCTGCCGGTCCTCGGGGCGACTGCCTTCGCCGCCGCCGCCGCACGGCACTTCGCCGAGCGTTTCCAGCACGTCCATCCCGCTGATGAGTTCGCCGAAGCAGGTGTATTCGCCATCCAAAAAACTGGCGGCCTTGAGGCAAATGAAAAACTGGCTGCCGGCTGAGTTGGGATCGCTGGAACGCGCCATCGAGATGACGCCCTTCACGTGCGGGCGATCGCTGAATTCCGCATCAATTTGGTAGCCCGGATTGCCGGTGCCCCATTCGTCTTCCCGCGCGGGGTCTTTGGTGTTCGGGTCGCCGCCCTGAATCATAAACCCCTTCACGATGCGATGGAAACACGTGCCGTCATAAAACGATTTGTTCGCCAGCTTCTTAAAATTCGCTACCGTCTCCGGCGCCACATCGTCCCAAAGTTCCACTACCATTTCGCCTTGGCTCGTGCTGATCACAGCCACCTCATCCATTTCATCAATTGAATCGTCCATCGGCGGCAACCTGCGATGCCGCGCCCGATTTGTCACGCCAAAACACAAAAAAGGCTCGCCTATTCCCGCCAATCCGCTTTGATGGAGCCGCTATGCATACCCCGTTTCTAAAACCTCTGGGCACCGCCGTTTTGGCCGTGCTGGCGTTTTCACTGCTCACCGGCTGCGGCCAACAGGATACTGCCGCAGCAACCGGCCCCGAAACCTCGGCCCCGATCACCATCGCGCCGGTTAAGCCCGAGCCCGTGGCCAATATTCCGTTGCCTGCGGAACCGGCCAAAGCGGATTTGGGCGATGGTCTTTATGCGGAATTCACTACTACCAAAGGCACCATCATCGCGCTGCTGGAGTTTGAGAAAACGCCCGTGACCGTCGCCAGCTTCGTGGGTCTCGCCGAGGGCACCAAGGATTTTGCCAATCGCCCGAAGGGCAAGCCCTATTATGACGGACTCAATTTCCATCGTGTGATTCCGGATTTTATGATCCAAGGCGGTTGCCCGAAAGGCACGGGAGGCAGCGGCCCCGGCTATAATTTTGCGGATGAAACGCGCAAGGATCTCACCCACAAAAGCGCCGGCATCCTTTCAATGGCCAACTCCGATCCTCAAGGATCAAAGGCCCCGTACTCCAACGGCGGCAGCTCCAACGGCAGCCAGTTTTTCATCACCCACCGCGCCACGCCGCATCTTGACGGATTGCACACCGTGTTTGGCCACGTGGTCATCGGGCAAGCCGTGGTTAATGCCATTGTGAAAGGCGATAAAATCAATAGCCTCAAACTCATCCGCAACGGCGCGGCGGCTACGGCGTTTAAAGTGGACGAAGCCGGTTTCAAAAAAATTAAGGAAGAAAAACAAAAATCCAAACTAGCGAAATTTGAAGAACGCATGAAAAAAGACACCGAACAATCAGACGCGCTGCTTGCCGGCCTCAAGGAAAAACACAAAGCCGAAGTGGTCACCACGAAGACCGGCTTGCGCTACATCATTACCCAGCCCGGCGAAGGCGAAGTTCCCGTCGAAGGCGACAAGCTGACGCTGAATCTGAAATTCACATTAGCCGATGGAACCGTCATTGATGATTCCAGCAAAAACGAAGATCCCCTCGTTATTCCCGTGGGTGAGAATTTGCGGCTGGATGGTTTGACCGAAGGAATTACCGGAATGAAAAAAGGCGAACACCGCACACTCGTCATCCCGCATAAGCTCGGTTTTGGCGAATCCGGCGCAGGCGATAAAATTCCACCCTTTGCTACGCTGGTTTTTCAGTTGGAAATCACCGACGTGAAGTCCGATAAAAAACTCATCGAAGCCCTCATTGCCAAGCTCAAAAAAGATCATCCCAAAGCCAAACTCGTCACCACCAAATCCGGCCTGCGCTACGTGGTGACTCAAGCCGGCGCAGGGGCAAAAGTCGGCAACGGCAAAAAAATTAAAGCGCACTACACCGGTCAGTTTCTTGATGGAAAGGTATTCGATAGCTCCGTAAAACGCGGCGAGCCGCTAGAATTTGTCGTCGGCACTGGCCAAGTGATCAAGGGGTGGGACGAGGCATTGTCGGACATGAAAAAGGGCGAGAAACGCGTTCTAATTATCCCGCATCAACTAGCCTACGGCGAACGCGGTCGCGGCCCCATCCCGCCCGCCTCCACGCTGGTATTCGACGTGGAATTGGTGGATTTTTAATCTCCGAGCGCAACCTCTAGAGTGACTTCAGAAGGGACGGGTTCCACCCCGTCCCTTTTTTGTGGTTTCAGGTAGGGCGCGCTCTCCGAGCGCGCCGTGGCGGTTTCGGAGAAACCGCCCTACCTTGCAAAAGGCTCAAACGGCATCGTCGACACTGTGGCTTGGGTGTCCCCCACACGAAGCACCGTGCCCAATTCCGCCGCATCGCGATGCACAATCGCCAGCGCGACGTTCGGTTCGGTGATCACACTCGAAAGCGTTCCCACATTTTTTTCACCAAGAAAAATCGCGTCGCCTTCCGCCGCCGCGCCGTCCAGTCGCAAGCCGCGCAGGATGCGGTTGACCTTTCCACGGGAGCGAATGCGCGAGATAACTTCCTGTCCGATGTAGCACCCCTTCGCATAGCTGATGGCCCGCGCCTCGATGCCGCCTTCGGGTGCGAGGTTGTTGGACGTAAAATCTTTTCCAAATCGTGGAATCGTTGCCAATACCCGCGCCTTTTCAAACGCAACGTCGCCGCACATCGGCGTGTGCTCCGCCAAACGTGATTTCATTTTTTCCACAGCATCCACCGGCACAAACAAATCAAATCCAATTGAGCGGAGGCGCGGTTGATTCACCACAAAAATTTCCTCGGGGGTTTTTTTCAGCGCAAATTCTGTTTCCGGAGCGGGCAATTCAAGCGCCGCCAACACCTCCGCCGCCTTCGGCCCCTGCACGCTGAGCAAACCAAAATGCGGTGCCACGTCCGCCACTTCCACATCTTCGGCGATGGTAAAACGTTCCAGTCGAGCCCGCACCCCATCGGCCAAGCCCGGCTCGAAATCCAAAAGCAATTCCTCCGCCAGCTGATACACGAACAGATCACTCTCCATTTTCCCCTTCGCATTCACCAGCGCGGCGTAGCAGCCGGTGTGTTCGGCGAGGCTGTTGATGTTGTTGGTTACTTGCCCGTGCAAAAACGTCGTGCGATCCGCGCCCAACAAGCACAGCCGTGAGCGATTGGAAAGATCCAGCCAAGCGGCGGAGTTTCTCAATGAATTGAATTCTGCTTCCACGCGCGCGATTGCAGCACGTTTTTGCTGACAGGCCAAGGCTGCCTCGTTAGAGTCCGCCGCTATGCATAAATTGGTTTTACTGCGCCACGGTCAATCTCAATGGAATTTGGATAATCGGTTCACCGGTTGGCACGATGTGGATCTCACCGAGCAAGGCCGCGCGGAGGCCAAGGCGGCGGGAGCTGTACTCAAGGATAACGGATTTGTTTTCGACCAGGCCCACACCTCGGTTTTGAAACGCGCCATTCGCACCTTGTGGATTGCGCTGGATGAGCTAGACCAAATGTGGCTGCCCGTGCGGCGCGATTGGCGGCTGAATGAACGCCACTACGGCGCGTTGCAGGGCCTCAATAAATCCGAGACGGCCGAGAAGCATGGCGAAGAACAAGTGCTCATTTGGCGGCGCGCCTACGATGTGCCGCCGCCGGCGTTGGAAAAAAGCGATGAACGTTGGCCCGGCAATGACGCGCGCTACGCTAATCTCACCGAGGCACAGCAGCCGCTCACAGAATGCCTTGCAGATACGGTCGACCGTTTCCTTCCGTATTGGCACGAAACCATCGCGCCGGAAATCAAGGAAGGCAAACGTGTCATCATCGCCGCCCACGGCAACAGCCTCCGCGCCTTGGTGAAATATCTCGATGACGTTTCTGACGAAGCCATTTTGAAACTCAACATCCCCACCGGTATGCCGCTGGTGTACGAACTGGACGAGGATTTGAAACCGATTAAAAATTATTACCTCGGCGATGAAGAAGCCGTGAAGGCCGCGATGAACGCAGTAGCAAGCCAGGGGAAAGCGGGGTAGTTGAACCGCCAAGACACAAAGACGCCAAGATGAATGAACCAGATGAAACTGTGGATGGTTTGGCGCGTGAGGTTGTGGATGCGGATTTAGAGGTGCATCGGGAACTGGGGCCGGGTTATTTGGAGTCAGTTTATGAAGAGGCGTTGGGTGTGGAATTGGAATTGCGCGATGTTGCCTTTGAGCGGCAAGTGCCGATTGCGGTTCAATACAAAAGCCAATCAGTTGGAGAGGGGCGATTGGATTTGTTGGTGGGCGGCGAATTAATCATCGAATTGAAAGCCGTGGAAGCGCTACTCCCCGTCCACAAAGCCCAAGTGCTTTCTTACCTTTAAGCCACGGAAAAACAACTCGGCCTGCTCATCAATTTTAATGTCCCTCTAATAAAAAATGGAATCAAACGAATCATCCTTTCTTAAAAACCTTGGCGTCTTTGCGCCTTGGCGGTTCATACAATGAAAGCCATCATTCTAGCCGCCGGCAAGGGCACGCGCATGGGCGATCTTACGGATGAGACGCCCAAGCCGATGCTTCCTGTGGAGGGGCGGGCGATTTTGGAACACATCGTCACCGGCCTGCGCGAAGCGGGGGTGACTGAGTTTTGCATCATCACGGGTTGGAAGGCGGAGGCAATTGAATCGCACTTCGGCGATGGGGCGGATTTCGGGGTGAGTATTTCTTACGTGCGGCAAATCGTTCAGGATGGCACGGGGAAGGCACCGGAATTGGCGAAGAACTTTGTGGGCGATGACGCTTTTTTGCTGACGTATGGCGATATTTTGGTGAGGCCGGAGACGTATCAAAAGATGTTGGGGCGTTGGGGCGGCGGCGACTTTTCCGGATTGGTGACGGTAACCGGCAGTGAGGATGTGACGAAAGGTGGGTTGTTCTTTTTTGACCAGGCGTTTTGTTTGAATCATTTGGTGGAGAAACCTTCGGAAGCGCAACTGAATGAATTGCGCGAGAGGGGAATTTTGAAAGATGGCGAAACTGCCTGGTACAACGCGGGGATTTATATTTTCCAGCCGACGCTTTTCCAACACACGGCTCGGTTGGAAAAATCACCGCGCGGTGAGTATGAATTGACCGATGCGCTGACCGCAATGCTCGGTGACGGCGACTCCATCGCGGGGCTGGAAATCGCCGGGCGCTGGGTGGATGTGCGGGATCCCCAAGTGCTCGCCCGTCTGCAGGCCGGGGGTGAAACACCGTAAATGAGGCTTGTATTGGGGCAGCGCATTGCCTTTACTCCGCCGCTTGTGCAAACGGTAACCGATTTACGCATTGTTTCCTCCGAGGCGCTGCCCGCTCCATCGCAGTTGATGGACGAGCTGCCGCGTACGCCGGAGCAAACGGCGTTTGTGTCCCGGGCGCGCCGGGAAATATCCGCCATCATCCAGGGCCAAGACCCGCGGCTGATGGTTGTGGTTGGCCCCTGCTCCATTCATGACCTGGCCGCCGGTCGCGAATACGCCGAGCGCCTGCGCGCGTTGGCCGATGAGCTGCAGGATCGCATGCTTCTGCTGATGCGCGTGTATTTTGAGAAACCCCGCACCACCCTCGGCTGGAAGGGGTTGATCATGGATCCGCACCTCAACGGCACCTACGAAATCCCCGCCGGCCTGCGAATGGCGCGGCAATTTTTGGGCGAGGTGCTGGACCTCGGCATGCCCACCGCCACTGAGTTGCTCGATCCCATCACCCCGCAATACATTGCCGACAGCCTGTGCTGGTCGGCCATTGGCGCGCGGACGGTGGAGAGCCAAACGCACCGGCAAATGGCCAGCGGCCTGTCCATGCCCGTGGGATTCAAAAACTCCACCGCCGGCGATTGCGAGGTGGCCGTCAACGCCATCCTTGCCGCCACCCAGCAGCAAACTTTCCTGGGCATCACCCGCGAAGGCCGGGCGAGCGCGGTGACCACCCGCGGCAATCCGGACTGCCAAATCATTCTTCGCGGTGGCAGCAACGGGCCCAACTACGATGCCGACAACGTGGCCGCCGTGGAGGCGTTGGCCGACAAGTGCGGCTTGGCCGCCCCTTCGTTGATGATCGATTGCAGCCACGGCAACAGCGGTAAGGATCCCGAGCGGCAACCCGCCGTGTTGGCTCATGTGATCGGGCAAGTGGCGGCCGGGAACCGGCGTATTCATTCCGTGATGCTGGAGAGCAACCTGCATGGCGGCGCCCAAAAACTTGGCGAAGATATCAGCACCCTCTCATACGGCGTGAGCATCACCGATGGCTGCCTCAGCTGGGCCGCCACCGAAGCCGTCCTGCGCGAAGCTTACGCGGACTTGGCCGGGCGGTTTGCATAAAAAAAGCGCGGCGGGTGCCGCGCGAACATGGTGTTAATTACGGCGCTCCTGGGCCGCCCGGTCCACCTGGACCACCACCTGGACCACCGCCCGGTCCACCTGGACCTCCGCCACCTTGGTTGCCGCCGGCGATCGCTCCCGGGATCACTTCTACCCCGATCACTTGTCCGTCACCTTGGCTGGTGGGTTTAATTGTGAACCGTACGGCGTTGTAAGTTTTGCCCTGAGCATCACGAATTTTCATCCCGGGATAGGTCCACACGCCATTGGTTCCCACGGCCTTGGCGTCGCTGGGCCTGCCAAAGGCACGCATAATTACGGAGGCGGCTTTGCCCATGTAGATGGCTCGGATATCTTGATTTGGCGGCTGTTGACGGCCGGTGTTCACACCCCAATTTAACTGCGGGGCGGCAGGTTTAGTCGGGTCAAGCCGAACGGGACGTTGTTTGCCGCCTCCGCCAGGGCCACCACCAAATTCGCCACCGCCACTGCCTGGGCCGGGCAAGCCTTCTCCTCCACCGGGGCCGGGCATCCCGCCGCCGGGGCCGGGCATCCCGCCGCCGGGGCCGGGCATCCCACCGCCGGGACCGGGCATCCCACCGCCGCCGCCGGGACCGGGCATCCCACCGCCGCCGCCCGGCGTTTCGCCGCCGCTTCCGGTGCCGGCTTGTTTGCCGTCATCTGTCTCGGCATCTTCTTCGTCTTTTTTGCAGCCAGTGTTGAGTAGGAGGCTCAGTAGAATTACGGGGAACAAGAGATGCAATTGGGCGGGTTTCATGGGGTGGGTTATTGGGTTTAAGGGTAGGTGCGGGGCTAATGCGATGGTGGGAGGCAGGGTTATCCGTGCGAATGCCCGTGGTCGTGATCGTGATCGCCGGGTTCCGGTTTGGGTGGGTCCACCAACTCAATCTCGGCGTGTTCGGCGATGAACTCGATGACTTTATGTTCTCGGATTTGGTTTTGGATGGCGCTGATCTGATTGTTGTCGGCCAGCTCTTTAACGTGTTGCTGGGGGTCCTTGCCCATTTGCTGGGCTTGCATGGCGATGGTGCGCAGCACTTCTTCACGACTGACTTCAATTTTTTCTGTTTCAGCGATGAGGGGATGAATGAAAAACCAGCGTGCACGATCCATGGCAACGGGGTTGGCCTCGGCAGTGATTTGCTCTTTGGCCGCCTCGATATCTTCCTCCGAGGCGCCGCCGGCACGGCGGGTGCGCACCATATTTTCTACGACGATGCGCAGTTCGTTTTGCTGCACGGGTTCAGGCACGGGGAAGTTTACTTTTTTCATCAACTCCTCGTGCACTTGCGCGCGTACGACGCGCATTGCTTCGCCTTCCTGGTTTGATTTTAAATCGTCCCGCACGCCTTGGCGCAATTGGTCCACGCTTTCGGCTTCCCAGCTTTTGGCAAATTCATCGGTTAATTCGGGCAGCACTTTTTCTTTCACCTGCTGCACTTTCACTTCGTAAACCACATCCAGCCCTTGCAATTTCGGTTGGCTGGGAAATTCGTCGGGGATGGTTACCTTCACCGTGCGTTCGTCGCCGGGTTTGGCGTCGATCAGTTGCCGGGTGAAGCCGGGAATAAAATGATCGTGCTCATCGGCGTGTACGTGCAGCGGGAAATTTTCCTGCTTGGTCATCCCGCGCGCGGTGGGGGAAAAATCCGTGAGTGGCTTGCCGTCACTGGTGCCGGTGAAGCTGACCACCACGTAATCGCCCGCTTGCGTACCGCGTTCCCGCTCTTTGTATTCCGCGCGACCTTCGCGGAGTTTGTCCAGCGCGTTGTCCACGTCGGCATCGCTGATTTCCAGTTTCGGTTTTTTGGCGGGCAACCCTTTGTACTCCGGCATTTCGAAATCCGGCGCGGTTTCCACCGTGGCCAAAAAGTCCAGCGCCTCGCCTTGCTTGAAATTGACTTCCTCCACTTCCGGCTGCAGGATCGGGCGGATTTTGTTGTCTTCAAGCCCTTTGCGGTAGCAGTCGTTGAGCAATTGCTCGCGCACTTGATCCTGAATTTTCCCGGCAAACTGCGCCGCTACTTTGGCTTCCGGCGCCTTGCCCTTGCGATAGCCGGGCAGATTGGCTTGCTTGCGGAATGTGCGGGTTACCTCGGCAAACGCCGCGTCCACATCTTCGGCCGGTAGATTAAAGCGCAGTTGTTTTTTGCATGGCGCTAATTCAATTACTTCAACTTTTACATTCACGATATATTCCCAATTTGGGGGCCGTCCAAACTAGGGGCGTGGACAAAGGGCGTCAATCAAAGTCTCAATTTTTACGGATCATTTTTCAATTTCATTGATCCAAAACTGTTTTTTCGCTAACACTCCCTTCCTGTTGGTTTACCCCTTTATGCGAAAACTTTTATTCATTTTTCTGGCCACCGCGGCAGTTCATATCCCCGCCGCCGAGCCGCAGCCGGGCTTGGCGCTCACTTGGCGGGTGGGCGAGGCCACGGCGGCGACGGTGGTGCCGAATCTTTGGTTGTATGTGCCGGCAGGGCGGCCGGCTTCGCCCTTTGTGCCCGCCGGTCGGTTTACGGCCACAATTGAGGGGTTTGTGAATATTGATCTGCGCGGCGATTACTCATTCCACGCCACCGGTAAAGGCGGGGTGAAGCTGGAGGTTAATAATGTGGTGCTGCTCGATCTAAAAGGGATCAGCGGTGTGGCTGAGGCTAAAACCAAAGTGGTGCGGCTCAACAAAGGCGCCAACGCCATTAAGGTCACTTATAGCAGCCCGAACAAGGGCGACGCGCAGTTGAGGATTTTTTGGAGCGACCGTCCCGATAAACCGCTGCCGCATGAACCCATCCGCAATGGCCAACTTACGCATTTACCCAGCCGGCTGCTCACGCAGGCGAACCTTGTCGAAACCGGCCGGGAAATTTTCATCGAGCATCGCTGTCAACGCTGCCACACAGTTGATGGCAACAAAGGCACGGACATTCCCGAACTGGCCATGAGCGGGCCGGGCTTCGACGCCATCGGAGACCGCCGCCACCGCGAATGGATGGCCCAATGGATTCTAAACCCCAAAGCACAGCGCCGCGGCGCACGCATGCCAACGCTTTTGCACGGCGAAACAGCCCCCGGCGATGCCGCTGCCATTGCGGTGTACTTAGCCAGCCTCAACGGCCCTGCCAAGCCGGCAGTGGAATATCCCAAACCCGACTTCATGGCGGGCGAAGAGTTGGCCGAGCAATTGAATTGTGTTGGCTGCCACACGCTTCCCGGCACGGCGGCGGAGGCAGGAAAATTGTCACTCGATCATATCAATCGAAAATTTCCTATGGGCGAGCTGGCCGATTTCCTGCACGCGCCCAATCGTCATTACGCATGGACGCGAATGCCAAAGTTTGCCCTCACCGCCAAGGAGGCGTGGGATATTTCACAATGGCTGCGGGTGAAGGCTCCAGCCTATGCCGAACCGCAAATTGATGAAGACATCGCCGCACTCGCGCACGGAAAAAAACTGGTCACCACGCTCGGCTGCGTTAATTGCCACGATCACAAAGGCGAAAATAAATTCACCGCGCTCAAGCTCTCCGCGTTGGTCGTCGACAAATGGAATGGAGGGTGCCTTGCTGATGAACCCGGCGGGAGGTCGCCGCGCTTTGGCTTTACGCCCGTTCAACGCGCTGCGCTGCGCGCTTTTGGAGCGACGGATCGCCAGTCGTTGCACCGTCATGAGCCCGCCGAATTTGCCCGGCGCCAAATGCGCGTGCTCCATTGCAATGCCTGCCACGGTGAGCTCGATGGATTTCCCAAGCTCGATGCCATTGGCCACAAACTCAAGCCCGAGTGGATGCAGACGCTTTTCGCGGGCACGCGGAAACAGCCCGCCCGCCCGTGGCTGGCCCATCGCATGCCGGCCTTTCCGGCGCGCGCCAAGCCGCTAGCGCACGGGCTCGCCCAAGCTCACGGTTGGCCGGCGCAAACGCCCGTGAAACAAGCGCCGGTGAATGCCCGGCTCGCCGAGCTGGGCCGCAAACTCGTTGGGATTGATGGCGGTTTTTCCTGCATCGCCTGCCACGGCGTGAAGCATCGCGAGCCCCTGCAAGTTTTCGAGGCGCAGGGCGTGAACTTCGCTGAAGTGGGCGCGCGCGTGCGGCCGGATTATTTTTTGCGGTGGATGCTCGACCCACTGCGTGTGGATTCGCAAACTCGAATGCCGGATTATTTTGATGAAGACGCTCGCAGCGTATTGGTTGATGTGCTGGAAGGTGATGCGAAGCAACAAATTGAAGCCATCCGTCAGTACCTCCGCCAAGGCAACAAAATGAAACTGCCTGTTATGCAGTAGCGGAGCAGGGGTTGGTGCGCCTGGCCTTTATTATTTCGAATTATTCCCAATGCAAAAGAGGTGTTTTTCTCCGCGGATAAAAATTTGTCCCTGACTGATTGCAGGACTGGAGGAGACCTTCTCACCCAACTCATTTTTCGCGACCACTTCAAACTTGGAGCCCGGCCGCACGACGGTGGTTGTGCCTTTGTCTGATACAAAATAAACCAATCCGCCCGCGGAAATGGCGGAGGCACTATGACCGCCTCCGAGGCGCTCCATCCACAGTCGCTCCCCATCATCCGCGCGGAAACAGCTGGCAATGCCGCTGTCGGACACAATCAGAAAATACGGCCCCAACGTCACGGGTGAGGGGACGTAAGCCGCGCCGCGTTTGGCGCGCCAGGCGATGTGTGTTTGGGTGACATTGCCGCGGCCATCGGGGCGAATGGCCAAAATGTGGCGCTCAGGAAAACCGCCGGTGACAAACAGATATTGGCCGTTGTAAATCATTGATGCCACGAATTGCTCGGTGGGGCCGTCAATGATCCAATGCCGTTGGCCGCTGGCGGGATCGTAGCTGGCGACGGATTTACTGCCGGATAAAATCATTTGTTCGCGGCCGCCGATGGTGCGGATGATGGGGGTGGCGTAGCTGCGCGTTTTGTTTTCGCGGTTCACTTTCCAGCGCGGCAAGCCGGTGGTGCGATCCAGCGCGGTGAGGTAGGCGTTGCCGTCATGGTCGCCATTGATAATGACGAGGTCGCGATACAGAACCGGGCAGGCGTTGAACCCGTGCGCGCTGATGAAGTCACCCACTTCTTTTGCCCATTGCTGTTTCCCGGCCATGTCATAGGCCGCCACCATAATGGTGCCGGGCGAGATAAGGCGCGGCGAGCCGACATTGGGCGCGGGAATCTTTTTGTCACTCACTTTCATGAACGTGACGTAAACAAATTTCCCATCAGTGACCGGCGTGCTGGAGGCGCGGCTGTTGAGGCGATGGATGACTTCGAGCGGAGTCTTGAGCACGGTGCGTTGCCAAAGTGATTTGCCGTCTCGTCGGTCGATGCAAAGCAGCACGCGTTCCTCCTTCTCCGGCAGGCAAGCCAGCAGGAAGATTTTATCCCCCCAAATGACTGGCGAAGAATGGCCGCGTCCAGGCAGCGGTGATTTCCAAGCGAGATTTTTTGTGGAACTCCACTGAGTAGGAATCTTGGTTTCCAAGCTCGAGCCATCGCCGCGTGGCCCGCGCCAGCCCGGCCAGTTTTCTGCACATAATGAATATGAAACAACCAGAAAGAGTGCTATGAAGCGCATGGTGAAAGTTTAGGGCGAGGCTCACTGCGCGCAAGGGTTTTCGCTGTCTGCGGACAAGTGTTGCTGCAGATTCCAATTGACGGCACCGCGCGCGTAAACTGTAAAACTTGCGAAAACCTCAAAGTCCATTTACAAGAGCGGCATGACATCCATGCGGCTTTTTTTTGTGGCTCTTTTCTTCTCCGTGTCCGGCTTGTTGGCCGGCGAACCCAACACCCTGTCCAAGGCCGAGAAGGCGGCTGGTTGGCAGTTGCTCTTTGATGGCAAAAACATCAACGCGCATTGGCGCAATCTCGGGCAAAAGGAAGTGACCGGTGCGGGCTGGGTGATTAAGGAGGGCGTGCTGATCAAGGAGGAAGGCCGAGCGGCCGGGAACATTCTCACGCGCCGGACTTGGACGGATTATGAATTCACCTGGGAATGGCAGGTGGGCGTCAAGGGCAACAACGGCGTGAAATACATGGTGCTCGAGAAGCGCGGCGCGATCGGGCATGAGTACCAGATGATCGATGACAGTTTCTGGCAGAAGAGTCCGTTAAGCTTGACCGGCGTGTTTTATGCCGTGCTACCGCGCGATGTGAAATTGGCTGAGCCGGTACGCATCAACAAATGGAATCAATCCCGCATCAAAGTGCTGGGCCAAAAGGTGGAGCATTGGTTGAATGGTGAAAAAATCTTGAGCTACACGCTCGGCAGCGAGCGCGTGTTGGCCGGTGTGGCCAAGAGCAAGTTCAAGAAATTTGAGGGCTTTGGCAAAAAGGTCACCGGCCACATTCTGCTAACCGATCACAAGGATCGCTGTGCGTTTCGTAACCTTAAAATTCGCGAACTGAAATGAAGTTTTATGAAGCGATGGTAGGGCGGTTTCTCCGAAACCGCCACGGCGCGCTCGGAGAGCGAGCCCTACCTTGGATCATGGTGGTGCTGTTCACTTTTTCTGTGGATGCCGCACCCAAGCAATTACTCGTCCTCGGCCAAAAACCGGACGGGCATCCGCCAGGCACACACGAATACATGCCGGGCGCGCGGGTGGTGCAGGCGCTGATGGCCGGGCATCAGGACGTGCAGGTGACGGTAGCGCAGGCCGATGAACCGTGGCCCGAGGGGCCGGGATTGATCGCCAAAGCGGATGGCATTGTGCTCTTTCTCAACGAAGGCGGCCGCTTCATTCAGGAGGATCCAAAACGCGCCAAGGCCTTTGCGGATTTTGCTAAACGCGGCGGTGGTTTTGTAGTCTATCACTGGGGCATGGGCGCGAAAGAGGTGCCGTTGATTACGCCGTTTCTAAATCTGTTTGGCGGATGCCACGGTGGTCCGGATCGTAAATACACCGTGGTGAAGGAGGCGCAGTTTAAAGTCGCCGCACCGAAGCATCCGGTGATGTCCGGAATTCAATCCTTCGAGCTGCCGTTTGAGGAATTTTACTACAAACTGAAGGTGCCCAAAAACCCGAAGCATTGGACGCCACTAGTGCAGGTGCCGATCGAGGGCAACGTGGAAACCGTCGGCTGGGCCTGGGAACGCCCCGATGGCGGTCGTTCGGTCGGCTACAGTGGTCTGCACTTTCACGTGAACTGGCGGCATAAGCAGTATCGGCGGCTGATTGCCCAGGCCGCTCTGTGGACCCTCAAGCTACCTGTTCCAAAAGGAGGTCTTCCCGCGAAACTCGATCCCAAGGTCATCGACCTGAATTAACCTCTT
Source organism: Limisphaerales bacterium (assembly GCA_014382585.1). NCBI lineage: Bacteria > Pseudomonadati > Verrucomicrobiota > Verrucomicrobiia > Limisphaerales > Limisphaerales bacterium. Next base: position 30,336 of record JACNJL010000062.1, read on the forward strand.
TATTTCAGTCGGGTGGCTGGGTTTACTGTGAAGGTATAGTCATTTGCGACGGCATCCTTCTGCCCCTGTTCGTCGGCTTGGATTGAGCGCAATTCGTACGATCCATTCGGGGCGGGGCGGTAACGGAGCGGTTTTCCATCATAAGGGTCGAAAGGCTGTGATGTAAGAAACTGGGGCACCAGTTCAGGCAAGTTGCGTGGGATCCTTCCTTGGTTGGCCAGCCGGTATCGCTCGATGGCCAGCGCGGTCGTTGTAAGTTGTTGGTTTAGGACGGCTCGGTGCACATTTTTCGATAAATTTTCCAAGGATTTCATCATCATGGGTGTGAAAGGATATTTCCCCACATGTTGGATGGTCATGGTCAGTTTTTGGTGTTTGGCCCAAGTCGATCTAAACTCGCCGTTTTCATCATCGTATGTGGAAAAATCAGGGTAACCCGCCCGGATGCCTTCAAGGAAACGGTTCATCATTCCAATGTAAGTTGTCATTTCCAAGTCACGCGCAGCCTCGGAACGAGAACGCAGGAGTAACCAAATGGGCTCTTCAATGATGCGGTGTCTCGGGTCTATCCACTGCAATTGTTTTATGGTGCCCGTCCGGGCAATCTCTTCTGATCCAAGAATGACTGCACGTTCCCCAACCCAAGCATTTTCAAAATTGCGTGGCCAATTGAAACCGGCGAAAGCCTGCTGGAGAGACACCAGTTGCGCGTCATTCAACCTCCGCATGTTTAACAACGTCTGAAGCGCATCCCTTGCCCGTTGCGCGCACCTAACTTCCACTAAGGTGGAAAATACAATAGGTTCGTCATCAAGCAGATGGCAAATGCGCAACAAAACCAAAATGGACCAGACTGCCTGTTGTTGATCGCCCACGGACAGAGGGTTCTGACCTTGGGCAACAGCGGGTCTCTGTTGCGTGGCAAAGTACCGACTGCGCCACATTAAGACCCTGGATACACTGTTTATTGGAGTCAAGTGAGGCAGCAATGTGCTATTGCCGCGCGTGCAATCGATGGGAAAACGCGCTGGCTGGTTCGCGGGATATCGTTGGGCAATTGCAAAAAGTAGATCTACGTTGGCTTGATGCGCGACTAAATACGCCCGAATTATTGAGCGCGAGTCCGGCGCCATCAAAAGTGCTGGGTTAACCTGTTTCCTCTCCAATTTATGCACTGGCCGGTAAATATTCTCCGGGACATTGTTAGTGAATTTCCCGAAAGCCAACGCGGCATTCTTCTCCGCTGGCACGGCCTTGTACCACGCATCCAGTTCCTTGAGCGTCACCGGTTCCCTCTTGGCGCGAATTTTCTCAAGTTCAATCTTCAGCGTCGATGGCTTGCCCTCATGCAGCGGCCGCAGCGACAACAGGAAGCGCTCGTCCTCGGTCAACTCAGTTGTTTGATTCCCCTCCGAATTCCCTTTGGGCATTGGATTCTGCGCGGCCTCGGCGGGCGCGGATGGCTTGCCAGAAGGCGCGGGCTCGGCCTTCTCCTTGGCCTGTTCATCACCCTTTCCGCATCCCGCAGCCAAGGCCACGATCATACAGAAAACAGAAAGAGTAGATTTTCGCATCTGAACTTGAGCGTATCAGGCAAGCGGTCGTAATTAAAGGAGAAACAATGGTTGGTCATTTCCAGTTGACGCGCGCGTGGATTGCGGGAAATTCTGCCCCTGCCTATGGCGAAGATTCAACGTGCTCTTATTTCGGTCTCGGACAAGGACGGCTTGCTGCCGTTTGCAAAAACGCTGGCGGAAGCCGGAGTGGAAATTCTCAGCACCGGCGGCACCGCGCGTGTGATGCGCGAGGCAGGCCTCACGGTCATCGATGTCAGTGATTACACCGGCTTTCCTGAGATGATGGATGGTCGTGTGAAAACGCTGCACCCCAAAGTGCACGGCGGCCTGCTGCACCTGCGCGGCAACGCCGAGCATGAGGCGGCCTGTACCGAGCACGGGATTCAGCCGATCGATCTGGTGGTGGTGAACCTGTATCCGTTTGAGGAAACCGTCGCCAAGCCGGATGCCACGTTGGCCGATGCCATCGAAAACATCGACATCGGCGGCCCCTCGATGCTCCGCAGCGCGGCGAAGAATCACGAGAGCGTGACGGTCATTACCGATCCCGAAGATTACGATGTGGTTGCCGCACAAATCAAATCCGACGGCAACACCACGCTGGAATTGCGTCGCACACTTGCTGCCAAAGTCTACGCCCGCACCGCCGAGTACGACGCCGCCATCGCGTCGCATTTGCAAAATGCGTTTAGTGATGAAGAGGCCTCTGATGATTTGCCCGCCGAATTGGTGGTGCAAGCGTCGCTCGCACAAACGCTGCGTTACGGCGAAAACCCCCACCAACGCGCCGGCCTCTATGGGAAATTTGGCGAGTACTTTGAGCAACTGCACGGCAAGGCGCTTTCGTACAACAACATCCTCGACGCCACGGCAGCAGCGAATTTAATCTGCGAATTTACCGAGGATGCGCCGACGCTGGCCATTCTCAAACACACTAATCCGTGCGGACTGGGACAAGGCGCGAGCTTGCGCGAGGCTTGGGGTCGCGCCTTCGCCACCGATAACCAAGCGCCTTTTGGCGGCATCATCGCCGTGAACCAACCGCTTGACGGCGACTGCGCCGAGGCGATTGCGGAAATTTTCAGCGAAGTCATTATCGCACCGGATTTCACCGACGAAGCGAAAGCCATTTTGCAGAAGAAAAAAAATCTGCGCCTGTTGCGGATGCTGAAGAATCCTTTCACCGCTGTCGCGTGGGACGTGCGCAATACCGGCGCGGAATCGTTCCTCGTACAGGAACGCGACATCAAAACTACTACTGCTGATGATTTGAAAGTGGTAACCGAACGCGCGCCGAGCGACGACGAAATGGCCGCGATGCTTTTCGGTTGGCGCGTCGTGAAGCACGTTAAAAGCAACGCCATCGTTTACTGCGGCCCCGGCGCTACGCTCGGCATCGGCGCGGGCCAAATGAGCCGCATCGATTCCAGCCGCATCGCCATCTGGAAAGCCGGCGAAGCGAAGCTTTCACTTGAAGGAAGTGTGGTGTGCAGTGACGCATTCTTCCCCTTCGCCGACGGCCTCATCGCCGCCGCCGAAGCCGGTGCCACTGCCGCCATCCAACCCGGCGGCTCCAAGCGCGACGAAGAAGTCATCGCCGCCGCCAACGAACGCGGAATGGCAATGGTCTTCACCGGCGCACGGCACTTCCGGCATTGAGCAACGGTGCTGGACTGCGCCACGTCTTTGAGTTATGCTCCAACTATGAATTTGATCGAGGTATCGCCACGGGAAGGCTATGGATTGTTTGTGCGCTACGATGACGGCGCAAGCGGTGTGGTTGATCTTTCTGCATTCGTTGGCAAAGGGGTGTTTTCTGAATGGCTAAAACCGGGAGTGTTTGAGCAGGTACAACTGGCCGAGGCGGGGCATCCCGAGTGGCCGGGGGAAATTGATCTTTGCCCGGACGCGCTTTACCTGCAGTTGACCGGGAAAAAGCCGGAGGAAATTTTTCCAGCCTTAAACCGCCCTTCGGCTCATGCCTGAAATTTCGCGCTTTTACGGCATCGTGATCCGAATGTATTTTGGAGATCATTCGCCACCGCATTTTCACGCAATCTACGGGAGCAACAAAGCCACGGTCGACATTGAGATGCTGACATTCATCAAGGGTAAACTCCCTCCAAGAGCAAGCAGCCTCGTCATCGAATGGGCTGCGTTGCATCAGGATGAATTGCACGCGGCATTTCGTTTGGCGCAGGCAATGGAGGCTCCGGGAAAAATCACCCCGTTGGATTAACCCCCGGCACGCTTCTCGGAAATGTTGAGGATGATTTTGTAGACGGGGGGGATTTCTTTGCGGTCGAAGCGGGTGACAATTTTTTGGTAGTAAGCTTTGGCTTCGGTTTTATTTTCTGCGTCCCACAATAAATCGGCGGCGGCTTTCCACGCTTGGAGCACTTCGAATTCCTGATTGCCGAAATCGGTGGCCACGCGGTCGTAATGTTTGAGCGCGGCGATGGTGTCGCCTTGTTCGGCACGGACGCCGGCAAGGCTGCGGAGGGCTTGGGCGCACCAGCGTTTTTGATCGGGATAATCCCGCAATAATTGTTCGTAACGCTTGGCAGCGCCTTCGAGGAGTTTAGTTTTTTGATCGCCGGTCGCGTCAGCGGAGGGGTTGTGAAAATCGGATGCCGCCTTTTCAAACAATGCCTTGGCGGCTTCTGCGCGTTCGGGCGTTGAGATGGGTGCCGTGGCGTTGGGCGGTGCGGGTGCGTTGGGTTTGAGCTCGTTGGACTTGCCGCAGCCGAGGGCCAATGCGAGTAGCACGATGAAGCTACTTCCGCGCATTGGTGCCGGTGCGGGTGGTGAGGGTGTACTTGAGGGTGCGTTGTTCGCCGGGCTGGAGTTGGAAAGCGAATTTGATTTTGGTGGCATCGACTTTTTCGAATTTAACATCGGTGGCGATTTCCC